>JAUWYM010000076.1 GCA_030615845.1 Thermoplasmatota archaeon
AAAATGAAATCAAGGAAGTACTTGCAAAAAGTGAAAAACTAAGAAAAGAACTAACAAGTTTAATTGATGAAGATACAGAAGCATTCAATGATGTGATGAAAGCATTTAAGATGCCAAAAGAAACTGATGAGCAAAAGAAGAAAAGATCAAACGCAATTCAAGAAGGATACAAAACAGCAGCACAAGTTCCTCTAAAGACTGCTCAAACCTGTACAGAGATTTTAGATATAGCAAAAGTTCTTGCAGAAAAAGGAAATCAAAACTCAATTACAGATGCAGCGGTATCTGCACTCATGACAAAAGCAGGTGTGAAAGGAGCAATTCTAAATGTGAGAATCAACCTAGGATCGATTAAAGATGAAGCATTTGTAGGAAAAATATCAAAAGAACTAAGTGAATTAGAAAATAGTACTGAAAGAAAAACCGAAGAAATATTAAAAATTGTAGAAAAAGCAATGTAATGGATCTGAATTCTATGTTGGTTGATCCTCAAAAACTCTACACTGTTCTTCTTAACCATTTTGGAAATCAGGATTGGTGGCCATTTGACAAAGAGTATCATAAAATAAATGGTAGTGATCCAAGATTTGAGATTATGATAGGAGCAATCCTTACACAGAATACTGCTTGGTCTAATGTAGAAAAAGCTCTTTTAAATCTTAAAAAAAACAAATCTCTAACGGTAAGAAAAATCGTTGATATGCCGTTAGAAAAACTAAAGGTGATGATTCAGCCATCTGGTTTTTTCAATCAAAAAGCCACACGCCTTAAAATTTTAGCCACCTATATCTATGAAAAATATGACAGCGATCTAGACAAATTCTTCAAAAGAGATCTGCAAGAAATAAGAAGAGAACTACTGTCGCTGAATGGCATTGGCCCTGAAACAGCAGATTCAATGCTTTTGTATGCAGGAAACCTGCCAATATTTGTTGTCGATGGATATACAAAACGTATCTGCAAACGAATACCTCTCCAACCAAAAGATGGATCCTATGATGAAATCCAGCAGTATTTCAAAAGTGAACTTTCAAAAAATCTTCCAGAAAAAGATATGGTACCATTGTATAAAGAGTTGCACGCGCTAATTGTTGAGCTTGCTAAAAATTATTGTAAAACAAAACCATGCTGCGACAGCTGTCCTTTAAAAAAGGATTGCAGATTTAGTCTATCTCAAAAATCCTTCTAATTTATCTCTCAGTACTTCAGCAGGGACATCAGGAAGGGATATCATCTGCGTGGTGCCAAGGTGACCTTTTCCAGAAAGTTTAATACTGATAAACCCTGCATTTTCAATTTCTTTTAAATAATTCCAAAACATCGTATGCGCCCGAGGTTTCTCATTGTATTCTTCACAAGTTATCGCATATGTTTTTTCAACCTCACTCGTGATTGCATATGCACTGTCATCTTTTTGTAATCGTTTCGCAATCGAAAGCAGCGTGAGAAGATGATGTTTTTCCAGGTTCTTCAATTTTGTCTCCGTAACAATAGAGTATGTTTCTGCTTTTGCTGCTCGCACATGTTCTGGCACCACAAGTTGAACATGTTTTTCATCAGCATACATACCAGCTTTCCAAAGGAGTTCTATAGCAAAGCGTGCGTCTCCCCATTCACTAGCGATATCTGCGATGAGATCAACGCTTTCTTGTGATACCGTATTATTATGAAACGCAAGTCCTACTCGCTGTTCTGTGATATCATAGAGTTCATCACGGGTATATTTATCTAAAATTATGGTGTTACTTCTTTTAAAGGTGCTAAGAACCGATGAATCCAGATCTGACAACACATCTTTTTGTGAAACCATAATAATTGAGATGGGGTTGTCTGTTTTCATTGTTTCATCGGTAAATCGTGTAAGATTATAGAGAAGTTCAGACCCGCTTTTTTTCAGCAGTGCATCAGCTTCATCAAGGACGAGTATAAGCTGTACCTCTCTTCGTTGCAGTTGTTTGTGAAGAATCTGTAGCATTTCTTGAACTGAAAAACCTCTATCTGGAAAACGCTTATCAAAATGATTTAAAACACCGATAAGTACCATTGAGTCTGTTGATCGTTTTCGACAATTGATATGGACATATTCAATAATCCTTGCTTGTTTTCGTGCAATCCTTACAAGAGAATTGCAGAATTTTTTTGTAATAACGGTTTTTCCAGTTCCAATAGGTCCTCTAATCACCGCGTTTTGTGAAATATCGCTAAGTAGTGGCTTGAACATCTGAGAAAGTTTTCTGAGCTGTTCTGTTCTATGTGGTAGTTCTTCTGGAACAAAATCAAAATCAAGAGCATGAAGATCTTTTATGACAGATGAGGAGAAAAGTTCATCCTCGATAATATCCCTCATTACGTTCTGTAATGGCTGAGAGTAATAAAACTTTATCTCTATTTTTGGATAAAGATTATACCCACTAAAACCATTTACGTTTTTGACAATGACAAATAATACGTCTGCTCAAAAATCCTTAGAGTTTCTCAAAAACAGATTTCAAGAGTACTACAAAAAAAATACATTAGAGCTCCCTGATCGATTCGGCAGAAGAGAATTTGCATTTGTATTATTCGGCGGAAAAGGAATGATACGTCATGTATCATTTGATAAGAAAAAAAAACTATTAAGTTTTTTAGGTGAACGATCACCGCAACACGTCTATTATTCATCAGCATACTATCAAATACCAGATGCACCGACAATGCAGGAAAAAAACTGGATGGGGGCAGAACTTATCTTTGATTTAGACTCTGATCATCTTCCAAATGCAGAAACCATGAGCTACAGCGAACAACTCTCTGCAGTAAAAAAAGAATTCAAAAAACTTGTAGAAGAATTTCTACTGGATGATTTTGGATTTGATGAAAAACATCTTGAGCTTTATTTCAGTGGAGGAAGAGGATATCATTGCCATGTAAAAGACCCTGCAATCTTTGATTTAGATAGCAACGAACGAAGGGAACTCGTTGACTATATTACAGGAAGAGACCTGCAGGATTTCATCATATTTCATGAACAGATAACAGGAAGAAAACGGTATGGTGGGCGCTACTATCCAAGTGGAAAAAGCCTGAAGATGCCTACTCCAGATGAGAAAGGTTGGAAAGGAAGAATCAGCCGGGGAATCATTGATATCGTTGATGAAATTAAAAAAAGCAATGATCCTGAAAAAAAACTAAAAGAATATGGAGTAAAAGAAAAAGATGCAGAAAAACTTGCAATAGAGCTTTCTGAAGAACGAATAAAAAGAATACGGGAAGGAATGCTTGATCAGTCAAAAACAATTAGAAAATTTTTTCTCAATAGCGCGTTAAGAAAAACAGCAGTAACTCTAGGTGCTGGCGAAACAGATGAACCAGTAACCTGCGACGTAAAACGCCTGATTAGACTTCCTTTTTCTCTACATGGAAAAACAGGATTTAAAGTAGTTAAAATCGGTATCGATGAGTTGGAAACATTTGATCCTTTAAGAGATGCCGTGGTTTTTAACGATGACCCTGTTACAGTACATCTAAACACCTCCTGTACTATCAAAATGAATCAACAAAACTTTAATTTAGAAGGAGGAGAACACAAAGTGCCACTGTATCTTGCTGTTTTTCTCATTGGAGGGAGAAAGGCAAGTATTACATAATAAAAAACAATAGTGAATGAGCAGATGGATAAACGAACACATATAGAAAAAATTGATAAAAAGATGCAGGAGCAGGGTTGGAAATTTATTGGTGCGATACTCCACTACAACAAAGCATGGAAAAATCAAGCAGCAGTCTATGAACGGAATGGAAAATACGTCGTATCAGGTCTTGATGCAAGTGGAAAGAATGAATTACATGAGCCAATAGAAAAAAAAGAAGCTCTAAAAAGGGTAAATGAGAGTTTAGAAGAGATACGGAAAATTATTTTTGATATATAAACAGTTTTTTTTGCAGATTACCTCATACAAATCGTATGGTTTCAAGATTCATTGGAGCAGCAGTATTAAGATTAAATCGTTTATGAACTGTAGAGGAGAGATCAAGACATTTTGATTCTTCGCCATGACCAAAGATAACTCTTTCAGGACGCGGCGACATGTTACTGATAAATCCTGTCAGTTGCCTACGGTCACTATGTCCTGAAAAACCATCACAAGTATCCACATTCATCTTCATCTCAAGATTAACAATAGTTCCACCAACATTAAGTGGAATTTCTTTTGATCCTCGTTGGATTTTCCTTCCAGTAGTCCCTTCTGCTTGATATCCAACAAACACAATAGTGTTTTTACTATCTGAAGCCCATGATTTAAGATACTCCATGACAGGACCGCCGTTCATCATACCGCTTGTTGCAAGAACAACACAAGAGCCTTCATCAGCAATTATTTTTTCTCTCATCTCTACACTGTCAACTCGTTTGAAGATATCGGAAAGAAGCGGATTATCTCCTTTTTGGAATATTTGACTCCGGAGTTTATTATTAAGATACTCAGGATATGCAGTATGAATCGCAGTTGCCTCCCATATCATACCATCAAGATAAACAGGAATTTCGGAAACCTCCTTGTTTCGTACAAGATTCTCAAGAACAATCATGACCTCCTGACTCCGTCCAACCGCAAAAACAGGAACAAGAACCTTTCCCTTCTTTTTCATCGATTGAAAGATAATATCCTTAAGACGTTCTGTAGCCTCCCTTCTACTGGGTTGATAATCATCTTTCCCCCCATACGTAGATTCTATAATAACAGCCTCGACACGTGGGAAATGATTCACAGCAGGATTGAAAAGCCAGGTTCGTTCATATTTAATATCACCAGTAAACGCTATATTATACAACCCCTCCCCAACATGGAAATGACAAATAGAGGAACCAAGGATGTGGCCAGCATTATGAAACGTCAGTCTAATATCAGGAGTAATATCTGTTGTATCTCCATACCCTACTGGTATACAATGTTTAATGACATTACGAATGTTTTCTGAAGAGTAGGGAACCTTTTTTGCATCAGCAGCAGCAACTTTTAGATAATCCATCTGAAGAAGCGTCATCATATCCCGCGTTGGAGGCGTACAATACACAGGACCATCATAACCATATTTATACAACAGCGGCACAAGACCAGAATGATCAAGATGCGCATGGGTAACAACTACTGCATCAATTGTTTCAAAAGGCAAAACCTCAGGGAGATGAATATACGGAGAGCTATTATTATCTGAAGAGACATCAATACCGCAGTCAATCATAACCTTACTATCCTGGGTATGAAGCAAACTACAAGATCTGCCCACCTGTCGGAAACCACCAAGAGCAATAATTCGTACAAATTTTTCACCATCAGAAACCCCACGGTGAAGCTTTCTCCCCATCTTCTGCAGTATCACTTTTCGTTCATCACTCATCGATCGCAGG
>JAUWYM010000093.1 GCA_030615845.1 Thermoplasmatota archaeon
CGATCACACTAGCTACTGCAAACACCAGCATTAACATGCTTAGCAAGTAATGATACCATTCACACATTTTTTATCTCTCCCATAATACTTTCCCGAAGAAGGGATGATCATTAGGATATATAAATATTTTTGATAGTATATCTTGTTTTAGGCTTTCATTATTGCAAGTAGGAAGATTCCAAGGGCAATCAAGGCTCCTATTATTGCACCTATCACTGCTACGACGCCGTTGAGGACTGATCCACAAAAGTTCATTGTATCCGGTGGCGCACCAATGAAAGATGTCAGAAATCCAGCACCCCATAGGAATATGACTCCAACAATTAATCCTATTACAATCAAGACTGCTCCAACTGCTCTGCTTTTACCTGACCCGAAATATGCAGTAAAAATACCTGCGATCACACTAGCTACTGCGAACACCAGCATTAACATGCTTAAAAAATAGTTCAACATTTTTTTTTCCTCCCTAAAATTTTGTTCCTGTAAGTGTTTTTGTATCAATTACACCTTCTATTGATCGTATTTTATTTACAACAATATCTCCTAGACTTTCGAAATCATCAGCTTCAATTTTTGCAATGAGATCATATTCTCCAAAGAGTGGATGGAGCTCAATGATCTGCGGTACTTTTGACAGTTTATTATATACTTCGTGTTCATGTGCAGGTGCAGCACTTATGAGTACGAAACCTATCGCCATAAATTAACTACCTCTCGTCACCCTTATATTTTTATGAGATATAAACTTTATTAAAAAATGCTAGGTTATTACTTCGATTCTCCATTCAAATGTAATCTCCGTTCGAAACAGTATATTTATCATATTCTATCATTGGAATCCGGCCACTTAAATAGTGACACCAATACATATCTCAATATCCGTTTAAATCATCATTAAATGATTCTATCAAAACTAATTAGTTGTATTGTGTATTTATTATTTATTTTAAAGGTGCGTAATGTTGTTTTCTCTGCTGGATTAGTAGTCCCTTATAAATCCTCTCTATCTCTTTGAATAAATTTTCATTATTTATTCTAGCCTTACTCTTAATGTAAGCTGTTATCGCTGCTCCCCCAGCTCCAACTCCCTCTCGGACAACTCCTTTTTCATAAGCTCGGAGTCCTTCATATTTTGAATTTGCAAATGAGAGTTTAGTTGTTATTATCGGAACAGGATAGATCTCGTTAACAAGCTCTATGATGTTAGATGTTTTATCGTTTATAATCCAACTAGTTGTTGCAATAACTAGATTGTTCATAACCCTTTTTTCTATTTCCTTGATTACAGACAATACTGCAGTCATCTGAGTTCCTCCAGCCATTAACACTGGCACTTTTTCAGCTGCCCCAATGCACAAACCTGCATGAACAGGAATCATAGGGTCTCCCATTTCCTGTATCACATTAAAAACATTATTATCGCCCAATTTTTTTAGGGCTTCTTCAACTATTTTCTTTTTGAGTGTATGCGGATTTCCAGGCATCGAACTGCTCACCTTGTCAAATGCATCATAACCCAAACCAACCAATACGCCTAGAGCAGTTGTTGTCCCACCAGCAATGCTCTCCCCAGCAACTAAAAAATCACATAAATATGCCAGATTTTTTCCAAGTACCTTTGCTTTTTCTATTGTTTTTTCAGGGTTTTTAACGGCATATCTTTTTCGGATGTCTTTACCAGAGGTCCCTCCAACATCAACAAAAGGAATCTGAGGTAACACATTTAACCCAGCGTTAATTGGTAAGAAAGGAATATCTGCTAATCTAAGAGATGCTCTCGTTATTATCGCAGGAGTTGGTATTCCATCTGGTGTGACTGGTACCCCATCGATACATTTACATCTCCCAAGTTCAAGAAGTTCAACATCAGCAGGGGGTGTATAATCAGTTATATCCGGGTTTTCACCTGCTGCTGAGATGCCTTTAATTTTACCTGTTTCTGTGTTTGCAATTACACAGGTAAATAAGGGGTTTTTACCCCAAATTTTTCCAATTATTTGTTTCGCTTTTTCTTCTTTGTTTACAAATAGTAGTTCATCATACATATCTACACCTTCCAATATTTTAATATACGCTTTACTTTAATCAAGGACGATTTTATCGCCAATTAAAACGAAAAGAGCAGCAATAACTGCATTTTCTGCCTTCTCATAACTATTATCAGTTCCGATAAGCAGAACATCTCCTTCTCTAAAATCATATGATTTGTATAAATTATCATTCCTGATTTTCAATTCAGTCTGATCTGGAAATATTAATTCGTTGTTTTTCACTATCAAAACTGTTGCACCAAGCGAACCAATTTTTATTGCTGCATCTCTTTCATTTATACCAAGTCTTACGTTCTTAGCAGTATCTTTTACTAACACCGCAACATCCTTACCTCCAATCGTTAGATCTTTAGCATCGATAATTTTTGGTCCTAAAACAAAATTGTGTAATGTTGTAACAAATTCTTCTCCTTTTTTTGATAAATTGTGACCTTTTGCAACTGCAGAAGTTACATAGTCTTTTTCCATCAAATATTTTAAAACACTTCTAACACTACCCTCCCCCAGACCTAGTTTTTTCACAAGTTCTTTTCTACCTATTCTTCCTTCTTTTTCAAGAATTAAAAGAGTTCGTAAAATATGAACCCTATCAAATTGTCTCTGTGGTCCTTTCATTTATAGCCATCTCCAACTCTTTTTTTGTATTAATATTAACAGTTTGTTTGCCTTTTATTACATACAAATAATCTTCTCCTTCAGATACAATATTTATCCCAACAGGAACAAAACCGTTCATAGTAACGGATGGAGTAAACCCCATATCTGCATAGTCTTTCAAGGGTACAACAACAGATATAGACAGGTTAGTTTCCTTATATTTAGTTAAAACCTTCCTAATTAACTCAGAACTTAAGAATGGAAGATCAGCTGAAACCACTAAGAACTCGTTAAATTGTTCCATCAAATATTGGATATCTTGGACATAGCCGTTTCCAGGAGTTTGAACCATTTTCAACCCTAGTTCTTTTGCCTTACTTTTTGTCTTCGATGTCGTCTGGGTAACAGCAACAAAAACCTCATTAATCCCAGCATCCTTTAAAACGTCCACTGTTCGTTCCAATATTGTTTTACCATCTATTTCAATAAGAGGTTTTTCAATGTCCATTTGCAATCTTTTTGCTTTCCCACCAGCCATTATTACTGCTTTCATTATTTTACACCAGATTAATATATTCCTTTTCTTTCACGCACCAATCCTGAATATCCAAAAACCAATACTTCCAGAAACCCTGCTTAAGAACTGATTGTGTCTTTGTTATTTCAATTCTTTTTTTGAAAAGGGGGCCATCAATGACAAAAGTATGGAACTCTCCATTCTCACCACAAGGACAAATATTTTTTGCTTTAATCTCATCAAGTAAATTGTTATCCACAAATCTACCAACAAAATCTTTTCCAAATACATCAGCCTTGCAACTAACAGCAATCGCCTTAAATCCCAGACTTATGAATTTTTCAAGCAATTTTTCAGGTGAGATGTTCCATAAAGGCTCCAGTGGTTTAATTTTTAAATCATTGCAAACACGTTCAATCCATTCTTTATGTTCTTCAAGATAAATATCCCCAAAAACCATCCCTTTAATACCATTGTTTTTAAGTTCAATAACAGCTCCTTTAAATTCTTCCTCATACTTTTGCATATCGGGGCTTACTTCTTTTTGTACAAGTGGAACACCTATTAACTCACTTTGCATCTGAATCAGCTCTGATTCTATACCATGAAAACAACAACGTTTATGTTCCTTTGAAATAAAATTCAGAAGATACTCAACATTATATCCTTGTTTCATTGCCTTATAACAGGCAAGGCAACTGTCTTTACCTGCACTCCATGACGAGATAACGTTTAACATAACATAAATCCCTCAAACAATTAACAACAAGGCATACAACGATACAATCCTAGATACTTCATTGATAGCACCAAGAACATCTCCATTAACTTTACCAAACGCTCTATGTGCAACTATCACCATAACCAATGAAACACAGATGGAAACAATCACTGTTATTATTCCCATGATCTGTAGTAGAACAAACGAAATAACAAGAGAAAAAAGAATGGAAAATGGAACCACGGTTTTATTCAAGTTTTCTATGAATACTTTCCCAAGTCCTGACTTCATCGGCTTACCAATAAAAAGCGCAAAAAGCATTCCAGTCTTAGCACCAATTTCGGCTACAATTATCTTGTAAACATCTCCATTAATCATAAAAATAGCATATACCAAAAATAAAATGGAAAACAAAACAATCGTGACACCAGCTATTCCTGTTTGAACGTCTTTCATTGCTTCTATTCTTCTTTGTTTACTTCCAGATGTATACATCCCATCCGCAAAGTCCGCTAATCCATCTAAATGGTTCAATCCTGTTATCAAGTACACAGCAACTATTGTAAGCAAAGCTGCTAATAAGCCATCCAAATAATTAAAAACAAATAAGCTGAATATGCCAACGATTAAACCAATTAACCCTCCTAAGATGGGCAATAAGAAAGAATATTCCGCTGCTTTATCAATAGATGAGTTGCCACAGGGCAATCTTGTGAAAAAACCTATCAGATCTAACATTATTGTTCTCCAAATTCATATACTTTCGTCATTATACCTGCAATGAGTCCACCTATAATGTCATCAAGCATAGGCTCTAACCTCGAAAGAATCCCTGGTTTTTCAGTATCATATCGCCTGAAATTGAATATTGCATTTGTTCCCCCGATATAGTTTGCAATATTCATACCTAAAATCTCATCAGCAACGAGATTA
>JAUWYM010000050.1 GCA_030615845.1 Thermoplasmatota archaeon
TGATGGACATATGCCTTTTGGCGTTGAAGAATACCCCAATGCAAGAGAGCCCACATCGCTTCTCGGACAAATTGCTTGGATCGCAGGAATTGTCGCAATACTCTCAGTAGTTATCATTTGTGCAATTCTCCTTATAAAAAAGAGACGATAAAAGACATCGACAAAAACTTTTTACATATTTTTTTTCTTTCTTCATTTTTAACGGTAAGTTTTTGAAACAATATGAGATTTCTAGATGGATTAGAATGAAGATAGACCCTTGGAGTTCAACTACATATCAGGATTACACGCGGCTTCGTAAGGAATTTGGCATTCAAGAATTTTCAAAAGATTTGTGGAAAGATTTACCTCATCCACATAGACTCTTACGGAGAGACATCATCTTTGGCCATCGAGGTTTTGAATTGATCTATGAGGCAATACGTAAGAAGAAACCATGGGCGATTCTCACAGGACTGATGCCTTCTGGAAAAATGCATCTTGGGCATAAGATGGTTATCGATGAAGTCATCTATTATCAAAGCATTGGAGCTGATATTTTTATTGCCGTAGCAGATATCGAGGCGTTTGCAACACGGGGATATACTCTTGAAGAAACAAAAGAACTCGCCCTAAATGAGTACATCCCTAATTACATTGCACTTGGTTTGAAACCTGAGAACTGCCGTATCTACTTTCAATCAAAACATCAAGATGTAAAAGATTTAGCATATATTTTAGGGAAAAAAGTGAATTGGTCACAGATGATTGCAACCTATGGATTTGACAACTCAGCGAATATGACGCATATTTTTTCACCACTTGTGCAAACCGGTGACATTTTACATGTTCAACTTGAAAAATATGGTGGTGTACGACCAACGCTTGTTCCTGTTGGAGTTGATCAAGACCCCCATATACGACTAAGTAGAGATATTGCACAGGCTCACAGGTTATACAATGTCACTGTTACAAAAGATAACAAAATAGGTGTATTTGTTAAAGTTGATACAGAGATAGAGAAATTACTTGATAACGCTGAAAAAATCCTTCATCAGCTACAATTTAATGATTTGAAGCGAATAACTGACTATAAAGCAATCTATATTCAAAAGGCAACCAAGGAAGATATCCCTAAGATTGATGAATTTCTTGCAAAATCTGAAGTCAAATTTGGTGGATATGGGTTTATTCTCCCTTCAGCTACGTTTCACAGATTCATCACAGGCCTTACAGGTGAAAAAATGTCTTCATCAAAGCCTGAGAGCGCTATTTTTCTCACTGAGTCTCCGCAGGAGGCACGGAGAAAGATTATGAACGCAAAAACTGGTGGAGCTGTGACGCTAAAAGAGCAAAAGAAACATGGTGGCAACCCAAGTGATTGTATGATTTATGAACTCTTTTTATATCATCTAATAGAGGATGACAAAGAGCTAAAAGATATTTACAAATCATGCAAGAAGGGAGAACAGATGTGCGGCATCTGTAAAAAATATGCTGCCGAGTGCATGGAAAAACTACTGCTCAAAATTCAGGAGAAACGAAAAACAGCAGAAAAAAAAGTGAAACAGTATCTCAGCTGAACATAGTTTATCTATATGAGTTGTAGATGCCATCTTCTGACATCATTTTTTCAAATTTTATGTTCAGTTTTTTTTGTTTTAATGAAAAACTCTTTTGCATATAGGTAAATGAACCCTTTGACGTTGAAGCTTTTCCTTTCATAGGAATCTTAATACCTAAATCATGTCCTTTGAGTCCTTCTTCAAATATTTTCTGCGGATGTATACCTTTATCGATGTTTCGTATGATTTTTTGAATGTTTCCCTGGATTATTCCAAAATCACCTGTTTTCTCATGTATTTTTTCTTCAATGTCTTCATCGAGGTGTCGTGCGATTTTTGTTCCAATTCCTTTTATCTGAAATGGGTTTTTTTGATATTCTTTCAGGAGATATACCCCTACGTTGGGGTTAACTATATAATAATCATTTGAGAGAAGCGAGGGGTCTTTCCCAAAAGTTGCTATCCATCCTTTTGGATGTTTCTTTGACTCTCGTATGATATCATTCAATATTTCATTTCTTGATTTGATTTGCACGTATACTAGTTATGTTACTTGAGAATAAGAATATAACGGATGAAGATATATGCATGTTGAATAGTGTTTCAATAAGTTGATCTGGGAGCTGGTGACGGAATGCTCGATCTGATATTTCAAAAAGATTTATGGAGTCCTAGGTGAAACCTCAATGGAGAGATTAAAAAAAAATTACTTCATTTATTTTTTATAAATAGGTAAATGGTTCTTGGTTGCCATCTATTCTTTTCGCACCCTTTTTTGAAAAAACAATTTCAATTGCTTTTATCTGACCCGGAGTTAAACCTTTTCGTTGAACAAGTATTTCATCGTTTTCGTTATAAATTGTTAGGCTTCTCTTAAGTGGATTACAAACTGCTTTGAATAATTTGTTATCTTGAATCCAAATCCAAATTGTAGAGTCATTTTTATTCAATGTATCACTTCTTTTAGTGTATTTTACGGGCTAGTACTCTTGCTCTGTTTCCAATCACCAGTGACTTTGCGATAAACTCGATCTCTTTGGCCTCTTCAGGGGTTGAGATTTGTCCGACAATCATCATTTTTTAACACTCCTCACTACCTTTTTGTCTATCATCTTTAAAAGGGCTTGTTGTACAACTGTTACCCAGTACCTTTACAGTTGTTACCCAAATAATTAACTACTAACTTTTTCACAAAAATTTTAACTATTACAAGGACATTCATATAATGCTGGAGAGAGTTGATTATTATGAAGGAAACAAATAGAATTGTCATCCCTGTAGACAAATCAGAAATATCAAGAATGGCAGTAGAAAAAGGAGTAGATATGGCAAAGTTACTTGGAGTTGACGTTGCAATAATATCTATTGATGATTCCCGTCAATTTATTGCTTCTACGGCTCTTGGAAATAAACTAAGAAAAGAACATGAGGCAGTTCTTGAGGAACTCAAAAAAACAGCAGAAACAAAACAGGTAAATGCGAAAACAGAAATCATTGTCGGCGATACTCCTGTTGATGAGATTGTTAAATTTGTAAATGATGATGATCTTATTGTTATGGCATCCCATCAAAAAAAGGGATTAGAAAGATTTGTTTTAGATAGTGTATCTGAAGAAGTACTGAAGCGTGTGAACTGTAATGTGATGATTCTAAAACCTAAAAAGCCATAAATATTCATCATTAATAGGTTTGTTTTTTTAGACTACACCTTACTCTTTTTTATCCTCTTTTTTATCATCTTTTTTCTTATCATCCTTTACCTTATAATCTGCATTAATTGTGTTATCATCATCGTCAGAGGGTTTTCCTTGCCATGATTCATCGGTTTCTCCTCCTGCTGTTTGTCGTTGCTGTTGATGTTGTTGAGCTGCCTGCTGATAAATCTCTGCAGAAATCTTCTGAAAGATTTGAGATAACGCCTCTGTTTTTTCTTTTATTTTCTCTGTATCATCACCTGTGAGTGCCTCTCGTAGCTCTTTTAACGCTACATCTATTTTTTCTTTATTCTCAGATGAAATCTTATCTTTTAGTTCCTCAATTGTTTTTTCTGTACTATGAACAAGCACGTCAGCGTTGTTACGTATCTCTACTTTTTCTTTGCGTTTCTTATCTTCTTCTTCATGTTCCTCAGCTTCTTCCTTCATTCGGTTAATTTCATCATCAGAAAGCTTCGTTGAACCAGTAATGCGAATAGATTGCTCCTTTCCCGTACCAATATCCTTTGCCGAGACATTGAGAATACCATCGACATCGATATCAAACGCAACCTCTATTTGAGGTATGCCTCGAGGAGCAGGAAGAATGCCATCGAGATGAAAACGCCCAAGACTTTTATTGTCAACAGCCATGGGGCGCTCGCCTTGCAAGACATTAATATCGACACTTGGTTGGTTATCAGCAGCAGTTGAAAATATCTTACTTTTTTGGGTGGGAACCGTTGTATTTCGTTCGATAAGAGGCGTTGCCACTGCTCCAAGTGTCTCAATACTTAAGGTGAGTGGTATTACATCCAAAAGGACGATATCTTTATCGATATCACCAGAGAGAACACCTGCCTGAATTGCTGCACCAATTGCAACACATTCCATCGGATCAACATCACGCTTTGGTTTCTTACCAAAAATCTTCTCAACTGTTTTTATAACAAGTGGAATTCTCGTCGTCCCACCGACAAGTACGATATGATCAATATCAGCAGGTTTCAATTTCGCATCTTTCAATGCTTGTTTACATGGCTTTTCCGTCTTATCAACAATAGGGCTGATTATCTCCTCGAATTTCGCCCGCGTAAGCTTCATCTCCAGATGCTTCGGTTCATTATCCAGTACCGTAATATATGGGAGATTAATATCAGTCTGAAGCGTTGAGGAAAGCTCCATTTTCGCAGCCTCTGCCGCCTCTAAAATACGCTGAAACGTTTTCGGATCCTTTCTCAGATCAATGTTATGTTGTTTTTTAAATTCCTCAGCAATATAATCTACCAAGGCTTGATCCATATCTGAACCGCCAAGCTGCGTGTCACCATTTGTGGAGAGTACTTCAAAGACACCTTCACCTACATCCATAAGAGTAATATCAAAGGTTCCACCGCCGAAATCATACACAGCAATCCTATGTTCCCCTTCTTTATCAAGACCATAGGCAAGCGAGGCAGCCGTAGGCTCATTTATAATACGTTTCACAGTAAGTCCAGCGATCTTACCTGCATCTTTTGTCGCCTGACGTTGATCATCATTAAAATAAGCAGGAACAGTAATGACTGCATCCTTAATTGTTTCTCCAAGAAAATCCTCTGCATCTTTTTTTATTTTTTGCAGGATAAACGCTGAAATCTGCTCAGGAGTATATTCCTTCCCCCGAATCTTTATCTTCTCACCAGTCCCCATTTTCCTTTTAATTCTCAATACAGTGCCTTCGGGGTTTGTCACTGCCTGACGTTTCGCAGCTTCACCGACAAGCATTTCCCCATCTTTAGTAAAAGCGACAACAGAAGGAAAATAGGTCTGCCCTTCAGCACTTTTAATGATTGTCGGTTTACCTGCCTCAACAAATGCTACTTCAGAATTTGTCGTTCCAAGATCAATTCCTATGATTTTTCCCATATTTATTCAACCACCATTTTTATCTTCTTTATTTTTTGCTACAATTACTTGAGAAGGTCGAAAGACTTTATCACCAATTATATATCCTTTCTTTACCTCCTCAACGATTATATTATCTTTACAATCATTTTTTTCTATTGTTGTGACCGCGTGATGCATGGTGTGGTCAAATGATTTCCCCACACAATCAATATGCTTTATTTGCTCTTTTTCAAAGAAATTTTTAAGGTTTTGTAAGATAAGCTTTAAACCCTGTTTTGGGTTTTCATCCTCATACGCTTTTTTTAACAATTCATGAAGTTCAATTAATTCTGAAAGGTATTTTTTCTTTGTTTCTTCCTCTCGAAACAAGAGTTCTTTTTCTGTTCTTTTCTGATAATTTTGCAGATCAGCACAGGTTCTGAGAAGTTTATCGTTTTTTTCTTCGAGTTCTTGTTGTAGTTTTTGTTTTTCTTCTTTAAGTTTTTTTAGTTTAGACTGAATAGCATTTTTCTGTTGCATGTCTTTCTTTTTCATATTAGATTTTTTAGCGGTCATGATTCGTTAAAAAAAAGAAAAATAGTTGGGATTTAATCCCTATCTACATCATACCTGGTGGCATTCCGCCCATTCCACCTGGTGGCATACCTCCAGGTGGTGGTCCTCCACCACCGCCGCTCTTTGACGCAATCACATCATCGATTCGAAGAATAAGTGTCGCTGCTTCTGTTGATGCCTGTACTTCCTGAACGCTAACGCGAAGGGGTTCTATGACATTGTTTTTAAACATATCTGTAACTTTTCCATTGAAGACATCGATTCCTGCGTATTTGTTTCCCTTTTTGTGGGCTCTGCGCATCTCAATCATCATATCAATCGGGTCAAGCCCTGCGTTTTCAGCAAGTGTCTTTGGGACAACTTCAACCGCATTTGCAAATGCCTCGATTGCCATTTGTTCTCGACCGCCAACAGAAGGTGCATACTCTCTGAGTGCCATTGATACTGATGTTGCTGCAGCACCGCCACCAGCCGTCATCTTTCCATCTTCAAGCGCTACTTTGACGACAAATAATGCATCATGTATTCCACGTTCTAGTTCATCGACGACATGTTCGGTACTTCCTCGTATAAGTACAGAGACTGCTTTCGGGTTTTTACATCCTGTGATAAAGGTCATTTTGTCGTCTCCGATCTTTTTCTCTTCGACAGTGCCTGCACTTCCAAGGTCTTTTGATGTGAGATCATCAAGATTTG
>JAUWYM010000082.1 GCA_030615845.1 Thermoplasmatota archaeon
ATGTAGCGAGGATTTTTCCTCTATTAGGACGCTTCTTTTCTATATCAAGCCGCTTCGCTGCCTCAATTCTATGCGCACCGTCTATGAGTTTCATGCTGTCTTTCTGCAGGATAACGGGCTTTTTCCATCCCTTCTCCATTAACTCCTTATAAAGGAGTACGGCATCTTCGTTAAGTTTTTCTCTTCCAATTATTGAAAAATCAACTACAACATCATCAATTTTTACTTCCCTAGCTTTTGCCATTTCTATCCCTCAAAATACTTGTCAACCGCCTTCCGACAACATATCATATCCAGGTTCGCCTTCTCATCGTCTTTTTCTTTTGCTCTTCTTTCATTTCTATCACGGTCCTTTTTTACATTTTATAGTTAACTATAATTCTTGACGTAACATTCAAAACACATTTTTTCTTGTTTATGAGCTAATACATTAGGTACATATTCTATTGTTGGTAATTCTTCTTCTTCAGCAACATCCTCCCCTAATTCTTCATCAAAAACCATATGTTTTACAATTCTAGTAGTTTCTATTTTTTTGCATTTGTAGTATTTCTTACCATCATTAACCCAGTATCTTTCTCCGCATACACTGCAATGATCGTTGTATATCCAGTGTTCATTTATATGACGAAGCCGCTCTTTGGTCTCTGTTCCAGGTAACTGTTCAAGATTGTTTAAAGTTTCACTGAATACTGTTGAAGAACCTGCTATAACATTTTCTAATCTTATTTGTTCTTTCAAAGTGAATGGCTTTGAACTCCATTCTGCTTCTTTTTCTGATTTTGGTCTCCAAGAACTATGCACTTTTGGCAATATCTGTAAATCCATTTTTGAATATTTATCATATTTTTCTTTAGTTATAGCATTACCTTTAAACATTTCGTCAAGCATAAAGTGTGTGTCTTTTACATTTCTCTGTTTTCTATATTCATCCCAAAAAGGTTTTAACTTATCTGGAACTTGATAAGAACACAAAACCCATTCAAAATTACCCGCTAAACCATATCCATGTTCATCAAGTTTTGGACATCTTTTTACTATATCAATACAATATTCACATTGTTTCATTTCAGCAAATTCTTCATCTGGCTCTTGAAGCTCACCTATAAATCTTCTTTTTATTTTTGGTCTACCGTGACACATATGATATCTTACACCAAGCTCATTAGGACATAAATATGTTGAGTAACATCTATGAGGATATTTTATTTGTCTACGTCCTGGATGACTAGGACCGCTCTTACACATATCCTTGAGTTTACCGACACTTGCTCTTACACCAAGACATTCACAAGTCAAATCAAATTGTTTTTTTTCTTCTTTAATTCTCAACAAAGTAGCAATATGCTCTATTGATAATTTGTCTATATGTAGTAACTGGAGTAACCACTTTGGTGCCTTTGATACTTCTAACCATCTATAAATAAGTGCTTGTTTTATACTATAAGCATTGCATAGTTCTTCAATTGTCCAACCTTTTTCTTTCAAATATGCACATTGTAATATTTTCTCCATTGGAGTAAGGTCAGCATGCATTTCATTATCTCTAACAGCAAGCTCTTCACAGTCCCTATCAGTAATGTTGGAATAAACAAAAGCATAAATGGTTTCATCACCCATCCTGAGAATTGCTTTAACTCTATGGAAACCATATATTATTTGAAACATTCCTTCTTTACTAGGAGATTTTCTTATTCCTACTGGCGATCTCTGACCATAGGTTCTTATATCATTAATGATGCTTTCCAGTTTTGAATCATCGTACCATACCCGCCCTTGAAATGTTTCATCATCAACGTCTATTTTCGATATATCGAATTTTTCTATTTTCTCAATTTCCATTCTTTTACCTCTTCATCTTAGTATTTCTAGTAATCTTCTTCTGATTTTGTATGGTCATCAAAACCATTTACCATGATCAAGATCCAACTTTTTCTCTACGGTCTTCTTAACAATATTCTTTTTACCACGAGCCTGTTTAATCCGAGGTTTCCCATGTCCAGTTAAAAACTTCCCTTGACCATGATATCCCTTCTCCAATGCCTTCTGAACATGGAAATTGGGTTCGGCTTTAGGTTTAACAGAATGTTCTGGCTTTACCTGTTTTTAGGGTTTTCCTTCATTTTCCATCACCTGATATCCTTGATAACGTTCTTAAATACCCCTTTTTTATTTGCGGTCATTTATAATAGAATTGTTACTTTATTGCTCTAGTGAGGGTTATCCTTTCTCTATTTCCCCATCTCGGATTGTTATTATATCGCAGGGAGTTTGCTCTATATACCTAGCCATGATTTCTATCTCTATGTGGGGATGTTGCCTGCAGAATTCCCCAAAATGCTTTTTAATGGCATCGATGGGTTCCTCTCCTCCTTTATGCGATACTATGGTATCCCCAAAACGGATTTCATCAAATACACAACTGATGGGAGTATTGTGAAACGCCGCAAAAATTTTTTTTATTTCCTCGACATCTTCAGGTTTAAATTCTGCAATTGTTCCGCTGTATTCAATATCCCTGGTCATTCTCTCGCCTCTCATAACTCCCTCTAATAAGTTCCTTCTCGCCATTGATTTTGTCATCTGACTCTATTTTTTGCTTACTTTCCATTATTTTTCCCATTTTTATTTCTCCTTTTTATATATTTTCTACCAACATGTAATCACTCTATACTTAATTCATATAGCCCATCGTTATCTAAAAACCCAACAGTTTTTTCGGCAGCGTTAATAGCTTCATTTTTTGTTTTATATATTCGGGAATCACGAAACATATTATAATCTCCCTGCATCGCAACCCATTTATTCTTCTCTCTATCGTATATGACATGTATATCGTTCCAATCGCCTAATCCGTGATAACTCCAAGAGGTCTCTGATTCTCTAATCCAGCCTTTCAAGGGTTTAAAAACCCCACTTTTTTTTGTTTCTTCATTCATTTTTATCACATCCTTGTTTTTTCCGTTGTATCACCGAAATATCCCACATATTTTCCTAAATCCAAAAGTTCTCCTAACGAGTATTTATTAATCAAAGCTTTATAATATTCATTGTTGACTGTGTAATTTCCAAGTCCACATTCATTTATGATTTTTCTCCAAAATTGTTTAGCGATTATTTCATATTCCTTTGGAAATGTTGCCGCTCTTAATTTGATGATTGTTCCATCAAAACTATCAATGACAACGATTGCTACTAAATTCTTTTCAAGTAATTTTTCTTGAAATTCTTTAGTGTCCTCTGTTGGATCAAACGGCAATTCAAATGCTAGATCTTCATTAAATTCAAGTAATGTAAGTAGAAAATCTTTTTCTGGTGTAGTAATTATTTTCACTTTTATTTTTTCAACATCAAATAATTCTCTCTCTTCATCAGTTGGTTTATGAATACATAAAACAATTACCCATTCGCCATATTTAACAACAAAACGTCCACTAGTTGATTCTCTGTTTTTCCATAATTCATCTGGTGCTTTTTCACCAACACCGAATATTTCCATTCCTTTCATTTTTTCATCTCCGTGAGTTACTTTGCTCCTTTAAAATCCAATTTTTCAACCAATTCTATTAATACATCACCATGACATGCCTCTGGTTTACACCAACAACACAATGTTTTTCCTTTTAATTCATAGAGACAGTTAAGCAATTCTGGTTTATCCTGCAGATATTTTCTGTATAGTTCAATTGATTTTTGTCTGCCGTATTCTTTAACAGAAAACGGATTGTACCATTTTGATTGCTGAAAAGGAGTATAACAAACATATCTGCCGATGTAAACATATTTGTCCTTATCTTTATTCGTTTATACTCACATCCTTTAACCGTTCCAAGATAATTGGTTTATACTCATCATTCCATTCGTAGCCAATACCAATACGTTGCTCTTCTCTTGCAACCTTTACTGTTGTGCCAGAGCCAAGACACGGATCAAGAACCTTTTCCCCTGGAAAAGAAAACATTTTGATTAATCTACGAACCAAATCTTCAGGGGATTTAGCAGGATGGTCTTTTTCCTTTGCATTTTTATTGATACGAACACTTGGTATATCCCATAGCCCAGAGGAGTATGTTATCCATTCATCTTTTGTCAATCCTCCCCTGATTTTTACAGAAGGTGGCACTTCTCGTTTTCCTTCCTTCTTAAAGATAAAAACGTACTCTGTTGACGGGAGTATTCTATAATTGCCATCCATCCCCTCAAAACGAACCTGGGGGTTATCCTCCCACGGATCGTCTTTTTTCCAAATAACTTTATCAATGAGTTTTATATCTGTCACTTTTTTAAAGATGCTCTGTAGAAAACAACCCATAGGGAAAATCCCTTTCTCATCGAGATTAGGTATATCATTAACATTGATGCAAAGTCGTCCCCCAGGGCACAATACTCTCTTGCATTCTTTGAAAATCTCGCTCAAATTCGTTTTATATTCATCAAAATCCTTTGTTTCATACTCATTCCTAGCAAAATAATCAGGGGAAGTAATAATAAGGGGAACTGAATCATGCTTTAGTTCTTTCATTTTACAAGACGATTTAAAATAAATATTATCAAGAATGCTAATTTCCTTTTTTTTCTCTTCTATTTCTTTATTAAGGGTGTTATCCCATTCTTTTAATTCATCTAAAAATTCTATTGATTTATTCTCTGTTTGTTTTACAGACAACTCATGTTCTATTATCTGTTTTGCAAAATCAATCTGTATCTGTTGACGTTCTTTTATCTCCTGATTAAATCGTTCTAGCTGTTTTTCATCCCAGTCATCAAACTTGATAGCAAAAAGATCCTCGAACTTCTTCTGCAACTTATCTTTATTCATCAGTTTACAGATATGACGGCAATGAGTTTCAGGGATTTTTAGACTGTTGACTTGAGTCAACACCTTATCGGGTAGATCCAAAAGTTGTAATTTTCTTGCATAATCACTAAAATCTCCCCCATATTTCTTTGCAAGTTCCCGGGTTGAATACTTATATTTATCCTGCATATGCTTGTAATGTCTTGCCTCATCAATCGGGTTGTAGCCTTCACGTTCCTTGTTATCGATAAAGGATAGGTTTTCAGCGTCCTCATCTGAAAGCTTTAAAATACGAGATGGAATCTCTAAATATTTGAGTCCATCAAATGCCATGTACCGCCGATGACCGCAGACAATCTCATATGATCTATCATCACCCTTCTGTTTGTTTGGTCTAAGTATTACGGG
>JAUWYM010000174.1 GCA_030615845.1 Thermoplasmatota archaeon
AATCCAAAAAGTGAGTGAGTTATCAAGGAGCGATATGGTTTTTCCATTTTGGGTGATTCTCTTGATTTTGTTGATAGGTTATATCGCCTCAATGTTGATTCTCTATATATTAGTGAAAAAGGAAGAAATTGAAATTGAGGCAATGCTACAGGCAAGAGATGAATTCTTCCAAAAGCATTCCAAGAAAAAATAATACTCTGTAAATAATCATGTGTTTGTTTATTTCATATACTCAACCTTTGGAAACAATCTAAAAACTAGTATCACCATTCTCCTTGTTTTGGTATTAATCTAAAAGTAGATTCTACAATTACTGGATCATCAAGCCAGTCATCAATAGACCGTTGAATGAGACGTCTGCTTTTCCAATACTGAGCATGCTTACCTTTATACTTCTCAAGCAGATTCCGCTGATCCTTTTTAGATACTTTCACTCCTAGAAGATACGCCATCTCCTCAATCGCATGATAACTTATTACTCTATCTGGTTTCTCACGAAAAAATGCTTCTATCGTTTCCTCCTCCCTCCCCTGTAGATAGAAGAACGTTTTATCCCTGTATCTAGCAGACATGATCATCGGGAAATGCTTCTGAAGGTTACGGACAGTATGGACAACGAAATCAGATATTAGATAACCATCTGCCATCAGTCTATTCAATAGTTTGATACCCTGCTGTCTTATCACATGTACTCCCTGCTTAGGGTGTCCCTTGATGTGTTTAGTAAAATTCACAACGGTACCAATATTGAGATCGTACATCTGTGCTGCTTCTGCCTTCGTATACCCATTTTGTATTGCTTTAACAACCTTATTCTTTGTCTCAAGTGGGATGTCATGGGCCTTCAATGGATACTTAGCTCGACGGTAAATCGTTGATGTGGACACACCAAACCTTTTCGCCAACTCTGGACCTGTATATCCCTCCTTCAGCATTTGTTGGATCTCTTTTACCTTTTCATCAGTTATTTTAGTTCGTACCATCACTAGATATGCGCAAGCTCTCGTATATAAAGATGTTGAAAACGTAGTGATTTACCCAGAAGAAATCTGTAATAAATGATTCAATTAGGAGTAGGAACACATTGTCTACTTTTTATAATTATTCATCTTCATCAAGCTTCTTCATTTTTATTAGTTCATCTACTATCATTTCATATGCTTTATATCCATAATCGAAGTAGATGTTACCACTGCGGAATTTATCTTTTTTATCTTTACGTGCCAGAAAAGACCCCAAGGTAGTAGTGCATAATGTGTATAAATACTTATTTAATGGAGCATAGTAACCATTATTTACTCAATACACGTTTATACGCAGATTTGATATAAAATGAGTATGCCAGTCAAAAGAATCAACATAACTCTGAATAAAGACATATACAAAAAACTTTTGGAGATTAAGGAGCAAGAACACCGAAATATAAGCAATTGTATTGCACACATGATTATAACATACGACTCATGCCGTACATGTCCTTTTAATCATAATATGAAAGAAATCAAAGAAAAAAGGCACGAAATAATACAGAAAATCTTAAGTGAAACTTTTTAAAGGAATTAGATGTTAGATAACTAATAAACATTACTTTTGTAATTTTTCTGTAATTTTTCCAATTTGATGATTTAGCACGATAGTTTTATATAACATTAGTGATAGAGTATGACTTGCTATCAAATAGCATGGTAGGGATAAAAGGAGATGAAGACAACTTTTAATCGGATAGATGAAAACTCGTCTAATGACTTAACCTGTATTATTCATGACTTAATTGAAATTATTCGATTTATTCAATTCACAGAGAAAGTTTCCGTTAAACTCTATACTAAGATAGATGAGGATGAGATATACAGTACCATTATAGAGGAGTTTAATAAATCGAAGAAACACTCTGCAACTATTTTGTTGTTGACGGATGATCAATCAAAACTCGGGATCACTGGAACATCTGAAAAACTGAGAAAGTTGAAACCACTAGAGAAAGTAACAGGAATCAAGATAAAAGGGTTCAAGATTCCCTTAAAAAAATCAAAAATTTCCGGTCAAGTGATAAATGAAGGGAAAACACTGCACTTCAAAGTTACTGATTCCATAAGAGAGTTGTTTCCACGTCCGCTCGCCACTCTTATTTCAAAGACCATGGGTTACGAAGAAAAGATGGGCATTGCGACACCGTTGACTAAGCATGGAAAAATAATAGGAACTCTGACGATAATTTCACCTTTTTTGGTTGAACATTTTATCCCTTTAGTGAAAAATCTCGCACGGCATATTTCAACTGCTTTAGAACTTGCCGATGAACGCAACGAGTGGAAGAAAACGGCGGAGAGACTGCGGGATAATGAGGAGAAGTTTAAGAAGATGTTCGAAAACGTCCATGATATTATTGCCTATTTAGATAAACAGGGAAATATAATCGATATAAACAAAAGAGTTGAAGATGTCCTTGGATACAAGCGGGAGGATGTAATAGGGAAGAACTTTGTTAAGCTTGGAATCTTAAGTGTGAAGGATTTATCAAAATTTCTCAAGCTTTTCAAAGATGTAGTTAAAGGTGCTGAGCACCAAACTTTAATGGAACTGGAAGTTAAAGATAAAAACGGCAATCTGATCCCTATAGAGGTGACCACCAGTCTCCTCAAAGAGAACGGCAAAATAATAGGCTTTGTGGACATACTAAGAGACATCACTGAACGGAGACAGGCAGAAGAAATAATCAAACAGCAGAACATTAAACTGAAAAAACTAGACAAGATTAAATCCGATTTTCTCAACGTAACATCTCATGAGCTACGCACACCTATGTCTGCAATAAAAGGGTATGTACAGATGTTATCGAGGCAGTCTCTCGGTGAACTTACTGAAGAACAGAAAAAATCTCTTGATGTAATTCTCAGG
>JAUWYM010000171.1 GCA_030615845.1 Thermoplasmatota archaeon
TGGGTTTTGACATTGTTCATATAAATCTACATAAAACATTCGGGACCCCGCATGCTATGGGCGGTCCGGGAGCAGGACCAACAGGGGTTGTAGAAAAATTGAAAGATTTCCTGCCAGTACCAACTGTAGAAAAGGAAGGAAAAAAATACACCCTTAATTATTCCCTCAAACACACTATAGGAAAGGTTAAAGCCTTTTACGGCAACAACTCTGTTTTTACAAAGGCATACGCATACATACTGATGCTGGGGCCTAAGGGCCTTAGAAAAGTCAGCGAAACAGCTGTTGTTCACGCAAACTATATGCAGGAAAAACTCAAGAAAAAAGGTTTCAAATTTCCTTATGGCGACCAGCATTGCATGCATGAGTGTGTAATGAAGCATGAGAGTATAGACATTCTTGGGCATTTGCTGTCAGAGTATTTTAATAAGTTGCAGGCAACCATTCATTTCCCAGAGCCCAACTTCTACATGATAGAACCTACAGAAACAGAAACAAAAGAGAGCATAGATGAATACATAGAGGCAATGGTAGAGGCTGATAAGGCGATAAAAGATCCAAAGACCATGGAAGAGTTAGAGAAAAGAAAAACTTTCACCCCAATAAGAAAAATTAATGCAAAGAAAGGTATGGCCAGGCCTTGTTTAATAGAAAAAGAAAAAAATTGCTATCCTATTATATGAAACAATCAATCATCGCCATATAAGATGTAATCTATCTGAAAGTTACGGTTGGAGGAACAGCATGTCTATGGAAGCGTTAGAAAGGGTCTTGAATGAAAGATTGGATGATCTAAAAACAAAAGGTACGTTTAAAGGCAAAGAAACAGTAATCATAGGTCTAAAACCTGCCGAACCTGGTAAGGGACCCCGCTACTATATTGAGGGGCAGAGGGATAAAGAGTTTCTGAAGATGAATGGCAACTCCTATCTTGGATTATCCTTAAACCAGGAGGTGATCGAGGCTGAAGAGGAAACAGCCCGGAAATTCGGTGCTGGTCCCGGAGCTGTCCGCTTTATTAGCGGTACTTATCATCCACATACCGAATTAGAAAAGAGGTTAGCAAAGTTCCACGGCAGAGAAGCAGCAATGATCTTCAGTTCTGCTTATTCAACCGTTATGGGTATTTTAATTCCACTTATATCTAATGATACTATAGTTATAAGTGATGAACTAAATCACAACTGTATCATCAATGCAATCAAACTATCCCGCCCAGCAGGCAAATCAATATACAAACATCTAAACATGATTGAGCTGGATGCCAAATTGAAGGAGAATATTGGCAAGGGCAAAAGAGCTATTGTGCTCACTGATGGTATCTTCAGTATGAGAGGTGATTATGCACCTTTGGACAGTATTGTTGATATCTGTAAAAAATACGATTCAAAATATGAAGAAGGGATTATCACCATTGTAGATGATTCGCATGGTGTTGGTTCATTTGGTAAAACAGGAAGAGGAATTGAAGAATATACAAATAAGAAAGCAGACATACTGGTGTCAACATTAGGAAAAGCATTAGGTGTCAACGGAGGTTATGTAGCCGCAAGTTCTACAATCATCAATTATCTGCGTGAAACAGCGCCATTCTATATTTATTCCAATCCAATCACCGCATCTGAAGCAGCGGCTTCAATGAAGGCACTGGAGATTCTTGATAGTGAGAAAGGATTGAAACTTTTGGAACATATGCGCGGCCTGACAAAGCAGTTTGAAGAAGGATTGCAGCAATTAGGTTTTGAGATAATCTCAAGTGAACATCCAGTTGTTCCCTTGATGATCAGGGAAACTCAAAAGACCACAGAGTTGGTAAAGTATCTGTTTGACAATGGTATCTTAGCAACTGGCCTCAATTATCCGGTGGTTCCCAAAGGTGACGAGGAGATACGATTTCAAATAGCTGCTGATCACACTGAAAATGATATTGATTATGTTTTGGCTGTATTAAAAAAATATAAAGAATCCCATTAAGTATTGTACAATATTCACTATAATAGATGTTTATATACCTTTTACCGGTTTCCCTTTATATCAAGGGATATTCCCCCTTTTATGACCTTTTTTCTTTATTGACAATCATCTCTGCTAATCGATTTATAAAATTGATCTACAGTTTCTCACCCCACTAAAACAATCCGCTCAACTTTAAACAAGCAAATTACTATACAATAAAAATTACGAATATCGTAAAAAATTAAGAATGAAAATACTTGACAAGAAAAAATATACCTTATATTTTACTGATTAAGTATTTTTTCTTTAAAAAAAATCTAAAAAGGAGGTTTCGAGGCGAGGATATATAAAAATATTGAGCCTAAAAACCTCTTATTAGAAGGTAAAAAAATGAAAGAAGATCAAGAAAAGAAAAAACATAGCAGATATCTTGATACATTAGATAAAGATATAATAGATGAATTACAGGACGATGGACGCAGAACTTATAGTAAGATTGCAAGCAAACTAAAAGTCTCGGAAGGAACTGTAAGAAAAAGAGTTAAAAAATTGATGGATATGGATGTTTTTAAGATTGCTGGCTTGATTGATCCAGAAAAATATGGTGAGCATTTATTGGCGGTTGTAGGGGTTCAATTAGGAAGTCATAACTTGCTAGAAAATGCGCAAAAATTTTCCGAACTCAATGGGGTCATATCAGTAGGAATTATTACCGGCCGTTATGATTTAATCTGTCAGGTTCTCTTCGATACACCCGACGGTCTGATAAATTTTTTTACAGAGGAGGTTTCAAAAATTGAAGATGTAAAATCCACCGAAACCTTCATTATCTATAAGGCCTTTAACTGGAAGGTAAATTTACGGTAGTGTCAGTAGTCGGTTGTCAGTAGTCAATTGTATCTATATTTCTCAACACTCAGATTAAATACAAAATTAGCAGGAGCTTCGTTGCTAT
>JAUWYM010000122.1 GCA_030615845.1 Thermoplasmatota archaeon
CTTCTTTCGTTTATAATATGGCAGACAAGATCTATGAAACAATTATTATTGGGGCAGGAATTTCTGGACTTGCCTGTGCGAAAACTCTCCAACAAAACAATAAGGATTTTTTAATAATTAGCGGAAACATTGGGGGAAGAATTTTAACTTCAAAAGATACTAAGGTGAATTATGGTGCTTTTTTTGTCTGCTCAGATTACCATCATGTTTTAAAATATGTTACCTTAAAATCAAGAATCAAACTAAGAGAGTTCTGCTTTCATGAAGAAGATGCAGCCTACGTTCTTTTTGAACCAAGACTGATAAAATATTTCTTACAATTTGCAAAGGGAATAAAATTACTGTATAAATTCAGAAAACATCTTCGAAAGTTTAGAAATGCAACAGAAATGATATCTCAAAAAAAAGCAATAGAGCAAGATCCGTTTTTATTTAAATTGTATATGGAAAATGCAGATGATTTTGTAAGAAAACAAAAAATTCAAAGTATAACTGAGTTGTATCTTTCAAAAGCCCTGCATTCAACAACGTTTTCAAGCATTTATGAAATGAACGCATTTAGCTTTCTCCAATTTCTTTTACCGCTAATAACACCTATTTATTCATTCTCTTTTGAAATGGAGGAGATGACGAAGACATACAAGAAGAAAATTTTGTGCAAACATGTTGACGATGTCATCTATAAAGATGGTCAGTATAAAATTAAAACTAATGATGAAACGTTTAAAGCAGCAAATGTTGTTTTAGCAACAGGTATTAATTGGTCGAAGAATTTTGCAGGTGTGAAGAAAACAAACAAACCAGTATGTACAAACATGCTTAATATCAAAGGCATCCCCAAAAATATTATTGCAAAGAAAAAGTATCATTTTTTCTCTCCAAAAAATAGAGTGCAATCAATTGCATATTTACAAGATAATACATTTTTGTTTTATTATAAAAAGAAACCTTTTTCTTTGGAGACATTTTTTAAGAATCCTCAAATTATCGCCCATCATTATTGGGATCCTGCAGGGACAATCAATGGCCATGAACTGATAGAAAGCAACAGAGGCAATAATTTATATCTAATCGGAGACTATAACGTGTGTGGTTTAGAAGATTCTTATATTACAGGTATCTATGCTGCTAATCAAATAATTAACTCACATTAATTTTTTAAAAAAACCTGTTTTATCGAAAATCTTTCCCAGGATATTCTGATTTGTCACCGAGTTCTTCTTCAATTCTTATGAGTTGATTATACTTAGCATTTCTATCACTTCTCGCTGGAGCTCCTGTTTTTATCTGACCAGTACTTGTTCCAACAACAAGATCGGCAATAAAACTATCTTCTGTCTCTCCGCTTCGATGACTAACAACCGCAGTCCAACCCTCATCCTGTGCCATCTTTATTGCATCGAGTGTCTCAGTTACTGAACCTATCTGATTAAGCTTAATAAGAACAGAGTTTGCCGCTGCAAGATCTATTCCTTTCTGTATTCTTTTTGTATTAGTGACAAACAAATCATCACCAACAATTTGAATCTTGTTTCCAAGTTTTTTTACCATCTCTACCCAGGAATCCCAATCGTCCTCTGCAAGACCATCTTCAATACTAACTATTGGATATTTCTTACAAAGAGCCACATAGAAATCAACCATCTCTCCCCCAGAGTATGACTTCTTTCCAATCTTATATGTTCCATCATAGAAAAACTCACTTGAAGCAGGATCAAGCGCAATATCCATCTTACCTTCATACCCAGCATTTTTTACCGCGGTAAGCATCAATTCCAACCGCTCGTTGACATCAGTAATTTGCGCGGGGGCAAAACCACCTTCATCACCAATAAGAGTCCCTCCAGCTCCAAACTTTTTCTTAAGAAGTTTTGCAAGATGATGATATGATTCAGAAATCATTTGAATGCCCTCGATAAAGCTTTTTGCTCCGGTAGGCATCAACATATGTTCTTGAATGGAGTTTTCTTGTCCTGCATGTTTACCGCCGTTAATGACGTTACACATGGGAACAGGTAGTTTATGTGGCATCACACCAAAAAGTTCACCAATATATGTATAGAGCGGGATTTTTTTTGCAGCAGCTCCAGCTTTTGTGACTGCCATGGAGACTGGTAGTATTGCATTCGCACCGAATTTATCTTTATTTTTTGTCCCATCTAACTTTATCATAACATTATCAATTGCTTCTTGCTGCTGGCAGTCAATTCCAACGATTTCTGGAGCAATTTTTTTATTTACATTTTCGACGGCTTTTAATGTTCCTTTCCCAAAATATCTTTTTTCATCTCCGTCTCTCAGCTCTAACGCCTCATGTTGTCCAGCACTTGCTCCGCTAGGAGTCATCCCTCTAAAAATTCCGTGTTCAGTTACCACATCGACTTCGACAGTTGGATTTCCCCTCGAGTCGAGAACTTCTCGTGCTTTTATCTTGATGATTTCAGACATATGATATTCTCCACAAAGAAGATATGATTTTTTATCATAAAACTGTTTTTACTCAGGAAAGTAGATAATCCATATCTTCTACAGAAACACTTAAGAAGACAAAACAGTTGTTTCAAATGGAGGTAAACATATGGATATCAACATTATAAGTATAGCCATAATTATTGTAATATTTTTTCTGATGCTACTCTCATCAGCAATAAAAATAATGGCAGAATACCAAAGAATCGTTATATTTCGATTAGGAAGACTACTAGGAATAAAAGGCCCAGGTCTTGTATTTATAGTCCCGATAATTGATAAAATAATAAAACTTGATTTGAGAACACGTGTAATAGATGTACCAAAACAAAGAGTAATCACCAAAGACAACGTCACCGTCGATGTTGACGCAGTTGTCTATTTTAGAATAACAGACCCGGAAAAAGCAATTGTGGAAGTACAACGATATGAGGTTGCTACAAGCCTACTAGCACAGACTACGCTCAGAGATGTATTGGGGCAAAGAAGTCTTGATGAATTACTGTCAAAAAGAGAGGAACTCAACAAAAGCCTGCAAACACTCATTGATCAGGGAACAGACCCGTGGGGAATAAAAGTTTCAGCTGTAACAATTAGAGATGTTGCATTACCTGACGAAATGCTGAGAGCTATTGCAAAACAAGCTGAAGCAGAACGAGAGAAACGATCGAGAATAATTATTGCAGACGGAGAATTTCAAGCGTCAAAGAAAATGACTGAAGCAGCAAAACTCTATGAAAAAACACCAACTGCACTAAGACTGAGAGAACTACAGACACTGGCAGAAATTGCTAGAGAAAAGAACCTCATCATAGTTCCAGCTGGAGAAATGGGGACGGTAGCAGGCATTGCAAAAGCAGTAAACAAAAAAGTAGAAAAATGAAGTTAAAACCATCTCTTCTTTTTTTATTTTTTATTCTTTTATTATCTCTCAGTGTATCTGCTCAAAACACGTCAGTACTTCTTGTTGAAATAACAGATACGATCGATCAATCTACCGTTGAAATTCTTACAGAAAGTATGAAAGAGGCAGAAAGAAGAAACGTGCAAGCAATCATCCTACTTCTTGACACTCCAGGAGGTGGGCTCGCTCAGACATTTGAAATAGCAGACATGATCCATGACAGCAAAATTCCTATCGTTGGATATGTCTATCCGAGCGGATCACCAGCCTGGTCAGCAGGCACATTTATTTTGATGAGCACACATATCGCAGCAATGGCAGATCACACCATCATTGGTTCCTGTCAACCAGTACAGGTAGGAATAGAGGGAACAAAACTAATTAATGATTCAAAAACAATCAATGCTCTTGTCGAATGGATTCAAGAAAGAGCAAACATGTACGGGCGAAACGCGACACTTGCAAAAGAATTCATCACCAAGAATCGTAACGTGAATGCAACGGTTGCAAAGAACCTTGGAGTAGTCGAATTTGTCTCATCATCAATTGATCAACTCCTCATAGATCTTGATGGGACAAACATTACTATACCCTCTGGAAATATAACGCTAGAGACAAAAAATGCAGAACAAATACGTTACTCCCCCTCTTTTAAAATACAGATTCTCAAACTAATTTCAAATCCAATACTAACCTCACTTCTTCTAATGCTTGGTATTTTTGCTTTAATCTTCGGCATCTCATCACCAGGATACGGAGCAGAAGTGTTCGGCGTAATCGCGATTTTACTTGCAC
>JAUWYM010000015.1 GCA_030615845.1 Thermoplasmatota archaeon
ATGAAGGGAATAGTAAACAAAGAGGTACGGGGGAAAAATGTTGCTTTTTGGGGACTGCAAGAAGGCTTGAGAACAGATATAGTAGAGAGCCTTGCAAGAATGGATAAGACGCGAATTAGTAGAACGGCGTCTGCAGGAGAGGCTTGGAATTACAGTGAGAGTGGCATCACTTTCTATGAATTTCCAAGATTTCATATGGATGGAGATAAAAAATTAATGGAAGAATTCGATTCTATTCTACATGATTTAAAAAATTCAAGGAGAAGACTCTATTATTTAACTGGCAAAGTTTTAGAGGCGTGGAGAAAGAAAATAATTCATAAAATAATCGAGAAGGATACTCAAGATATATTAGACAAACAAGTGGGAATAGTCTGCTGCTTCTTTATATATTATCATAACAGGTCAAACCTAAAAAAATGGTTAGGTGAGGGTTGGTTACAGTGGAGGAGAGGAAAAGTCAAACCTGACATCGAATTAGCGGAATTACTTAAAAAAATTTTTTATCCATCTAAAACTAGAGGAGAACTGTTAACGATGCTAAAAGATCATAAAGTTGACACCCATATTTTAAAAACAATTTTTGCATTTTATACCCTAGATAAGGAATATCCAATCTCTATCCCTTCGACAATTGTTATCCGCATACCTGAGCCACAATTTGATGAGTGGGTCTATAATACTATTAAGGAAGAATATTGTAAAGAAGAAGAAGGTATTGGTATTTCTTATTCTGACGAGCTGGAGTTACTTGAAGAAAGGATGAAGGAACATCGAGGAGATTTTTATGAACTTACAGCAGGAGATGATAAATCAATGGGCAAAGAAATCGATGTTTCTAAAATAAAATCTTTCATTAAAAAATACGCACCTGATATATTATCCGAATCAGAAACGCACTAGACACCGTTTGTTACAATTCCTTTCAGCTTTGGCAGAAGCAGGACTTTTATCTCTTCAGCTTCAATTGTATATTCCTTTAGAAACTTGTCTTTTGCATTTTGGGGGTAAGAATCGAACAAAGATTGAGGATTTATACCAAATAATAATTTTATTTTTTGGTATATTCCTTTAATTAATGTGCTTATGTGCTTTTGACTTATACCAAACTTTTAGCAACTTCTTTTTTCACTTGAACTTGATTTTTCAGTTTTTTGCTTTCTTTCTTCTTCATGTATTTTTCCCAGGTCAAAGCTAGCATGTCGTTGAAATATTCTCGGAACTCTGGATCTTTCAACATATCTTGTGTGGCTATTCCAGTTTCAGTCGCAGTCATGCTTAGATCTTTTTTTGAAATATTCAACTTCATTCCACATCGACCACACACTATGTTTGTCGGCACGTTCTCATATTCGCAATTTAGACATATTTTAGCTTGTAGAAGCACAGTATCATCTTTCTCAGGTTCTTTAAACCCTGTGATAATCTTTACTCTGTCATCGATATCTTTTGCTTCTAAACTAACATATCTACTTGGCATCTGTGAATTTTTTTTCCATCCGAATCTAAATCTTAATTCCGGCTCGCTAAAACCAGCTCGTACACACCACGTACATGAAACGTGTCGCAGGTCATGAGTTTTTCTTATTGGTGCATTTGCAAGTCTTGCAATACGTTTTATGATATCGTTAATTGATTTTTTAGCAAGTCGTAATCTTTCAAGATCTTCTTGCGTAACTGTACCACTATTGGCAATCCTTAAAACTTCAGGATAATTACGTGAATCTTTAGTATAAAACAGCGGGGCTCGATCAAAACGCTTAAACGGATGTTTGTTTTTGTATTCTTTAAGGTATTGTTTAGCACTTGGCACTAAAAACAATCTTATTTTTCTTTGACCTGTCTTCTGGTCCTTACCCCCTTTTGGTAGCAAAAAATATGGTCCAAGTTTATCAAACTGTAGACTTTCAACATTTAACGATATAAGCTCGCCGCTACGCATCCCACCATCGACAAAACTAACGATCATAGCCTGATCTCTTATATTGTCACAGACGTTAAGCATCCGTAATAATTCTTCATGTGTTAAAACGCGATCAAGCACATTTTCATCGTTACCCTTGTTAGAAACTGAAAGCCAGGCTACACAATCAGGATATGGTATCAATTTCTGTTTTCCTTTACCGAGCTTATAGTTCTTTTTATCGGTTACATATTTATAGAAACGTTTTACATGGATTTTGTACAGATCTATTGTTGATTTTTTGTATTTCACTTCTGTTTTAAGATATGTTACCCAGTTCATTATGTCCTCTTGAGTTACCTTGTTGAATGGTTTATCTTTCAGGAATTTATCTAAGGCAAATATCGCAAGTATGTCTGTTCTCCTTGTGTATAAGTTTACATTGTCAATTTCTTCTCTGATCTTCAGATAGTCTTGTACTTCTTTTTTATGTTCTTTGTTTTCAATTGCTTCCAAAACATGATTTATAACATCGTTCACATTTTCTTTTTGCATTTTGAACCACAAAAAAGATAACGCAAAAGTAGTATAAATAATTTCCTACTTTTCAGTCATTATTTGATATAATTGCCTTCGATACTATCCATATAAAGAAGATGCGTCATAATAATTTCAAAACAACCTTTTCTTAATCAATCTTTTTGTTGATTTTTATCATTGTCTCATCCAAAAGATATTTGAAAAGAAACATAATAGACAGCATTGTGACAGATCAAAAAGATTCTGCCAGAAAAAAAGCAGAACTCATATCGAACGGAAAAATCTACATACCAAACGACATAAAACTACCATATCCTCTTGAAAGATCAACCGCAGGACCGGGATCAGGATCTTTATCTATCACACTTACTTTTGAAAACAAAAACATAAAACTTGAGGTAAGCAAAAATCAAAATGAGCTTTTTACGTTACAAAAAAAACATGATACATACCGTATAATAAAACGGGGAGAAAACTTTCTTGAAGATGTAAAAATCATTCCAACAGCATTTCATGCACCGAGACAAGCATTTATCAATTTAGAAAACAGATGTATTTACAACTGCGCCTTCTGCAACTTATCAGAACATAGATTTCTTCAAAATTATGACAAAGATAAATTTGTAGATTTAATTATTAAAGCTTCAAATCGCAGTGATTTTTGCGCAGTTGCCTTAACCAGCGGAGTATATCCAAACAGTTCTGAAATAATAAATAAGATATGTGACATCATACAAAACGTTAAAGAAAAACTCCCAGACATCCCAATCGGTGTAGAACCTTGTATATTCAAAAGAGAAGAAATCGTATCTCTTAAAAAAGCAGGTGCAGATGAAATAAAAATTAATCTGCAAATCCCTGATAAAGATCTCTTTGAAAAAATATGTCCAGAGTTTGATTATGATAACATTCTTCATATGCTTGAGGCAGCAGTAGAAATTTTTGGAAAAGGAAAAGTAACATCAAATATTATCTTTGGGCTAGGGGAATCAGACGAAACCGTTATCAAAACTATAGAAACACTATCATCAAGGGGTATTGTCCCGACCTTAAGAAAGATACGAGTTAACAAAGATAATAAGAAAAAACTAGAGAAAGCTTTATCCGGAAAAATACCTGATACATCTTCAGAACGAATTCTTCATCTTGCCGTGAAACAAAAAAAGATACTAAAAAAATATAATCTTACAACAAAAACATTCAAAACGATGTGTCATCCATGTGGTTGTTGTGATATTGTTTCTTTCTGGGACATTTAAATTTTTTTTTATGCATAAGTTATCATTTTTGATAACTAATGAAGATTAAAATATATCTTTTCTGTATAAATCTTGAATTTAGAATGACTCCATAGTCGGAGCTACAAGAACGGGCAACAACATTTATATACCATTTCTTTTATGCCTAGATTCCCTGTCTATACCAGATATGAATCGGGCAATTCAATAAGAAACCCGGGAACAAACAGCAACATGAGTTTTTAGCTGTTTGCCAGATGTCACGGTTTAGACAAAGAGAATTACTAGTCTAAACAAATCATTCAGAGGGTATGTTATGTCTAAGAGACATCATCCAAGAAGAGGTTCACACGGCTTTTCGCCACGAAAAAGAGCTAAAACAGAAACACCCCACATTAAAAGTTGGGCAGAAGGCAGCGAAAAACCAAAGTTACAAGGGTTTTTCGGCTATAAAGCAGGCATGACCCATGCTTTTATGATCGATTACAGACCTACCTCCACCACATCAGGAAGAGAAGTAAGGGAACCAGTCACTGTTGTCGAAACACCTCCAATAAAAATTGCAGCGGTACGAGCATATCAAAGAACATCATATGGACTGCAGACCGCAGGTGAGATATGGGCTGAAAAACTTGACCCTGAACTCTCAAAAAGAATCCCTCTCGCAAAAAAACAGAAGAAGAAAAACTGGGACTTCACAAAAGATGCCGAAGAAATAAGGGTTTTAGCATATACACAACCAAAGCTTGTTACCGGCGTCCCTAAGAAAAAACCTGAAATTAGTGAACTGCGAATTGGTGGAGGAAGTATCGAAGAGCAGATAAAATACGCAAAGGAAATCCTCGGAAAGGAATTGAAAATAAACGATGTCATACGTGAAGGTGACATGCTTGATATCATAGCAGTAACAAAAGGAAAAGGATTTCAAGGTGCGGTGAAACGATGGGGTGTGAAACTTCTCACACATAAAAACTCAAAACATCGCAGGATGATCGGAACAGCGGGGTCATGGCATCCTAATTGGGTTCAAGCAACAGTACCGCAAGCTGGTCAAATGGGGTATCATCAAAGAACTGAATATAACAAACGTGTTCTAAAAGTAGGAGAAAACGGAGAAGAAATTACCCCTGCTGATGGTTTTCCACATTACGGGGTTGTCAGAAATTCATATATTCTTCTTCATGGCTCAATTCCAGGGCCTGCAAAACGATTGATAGGCATGAGAGATGCGGTACGGTATCAACGTGGTGTGAAAGTCGAAAAACTAGAAATAAGCTATATATCTACAACAAGTAAACAAGGGGTATAGGAATGACAAAGGTAAATGTTTATGGAATTGACGGGGCAGTGAAAGAAACCGTTGATTTACCCGAAATATTCAATACTCCTTATCGTCCAGATGTTATACGAAAATCATTTAACGTGCTTCATTCAAACAAAAGACAACCATATGGTTCGGATCCGCTCGCGGGAGCAAAACATGCAACCGCATCTGTTGGTAAAGGAAGAGGGCAATCAAGAGTCCCACGGCTTACACAGGGGAGAAGAGCAGCGCTTGCACCAGGTGTTGTTGGTGGAAGAAGAGCACATCCTCCAAAAGCAGAGAAGATATGGAAAGAAAAAATGAATAAAAAAGAAAAACTGCTTGCACGAAACTCTGCTCTTGCTGCGACAAAAGACAAAGATATTGTCTCAAAAAGAGGGCATACATTTGATGAAAAAATAACACTGCCAGTGGTTGTTGATGATGAATTTGAAAAAATCAAAAAGACAAAAGACGTGATTACGGCATTAGAAAAGATTGGTATTTATGATGATGTACTTCGTTCAACAAATGGAAAACATATACGAGCAGGCAAGGGAAAAAACAGAGGAAGAAAATACCGAATACCCAAGTCATTACTTATTGTTTCCACAAAAGATACGTTAGAGAAAAGCTCGAATAATTTAAGTGGTGTGGATATTGCAAAACCAGATCAGTTAAATATCGAGTATCTTGCACCTGGAGGGGATCCAGGACGACTTACTGTATTTACAAAATCTGCGTTACAGCAACTTAGAGGCGGTAAATAATGGATCCATATGATATAATATTTCATCCGTACGTTACAGAAAAAACAATGAATCAGATGGAAAGAAACAATGCATTAGAATTTATTGTTAAAAGAGGTGCAGATAAACAGCAGATTAAAAAATCCGTTGAAAAAATGTTTGATGTGAAAGTGAAAAGCGTTAACACAAGAATTACAAAAGAGGGTAAACATGCAACCGTCGTATTTATGCCTGAATTTAAAGCAGAAGATATTGGTATGAGAATAGGAGTATTCTAGGGGTAGAACATGGGAAAAAATCTAATACAGCAGAGACGAGGGAGAAGAAAAGGACGATACAATGTCCCATCTCATAAGTTTAGAGGAGAAATAAAATATAGCAATAAGGTGGAGCTGAAAGGCATCGTAGAAGAAATACTTCATGATCCAGGAAGAACATCACCTCTTGCAAAGATACGGCTTGAAAACAATAAAACTATGCTTATCCTTGCAACTGAAGGAACAGAAGTTGGTCGTGAAATTAAATTTACTGAAAATAAAGGGGACTGTGAGAAAGGAAATATTCTTCCCGTTGGAACAATCCCTGAAGGATACCCAATTTACAATATAGAAATTACTCCAGGAGACGGAGGAAAACTTGTTCGAGCAGGAGGAAGCGGTGCAACCGTTGTATCACATGATTCAAAGAAAACCGTTGTGAGACTTCCTTCAGGTCAATTCAAAACAATAGATTCCTCTTGCAGGGCAACAATTGGGATTGCTGCTGGCGGCGGAAGAAAAGATAAACCGTTTCTGAAAGCAGGAAAGAAATACCTTGCATATAGGAAGAAAGGAAAGCAATATCCTGTTGTACGAGGAGTTGCAATGAATCCTGTTAATCATCCTCACGGTGGTGGTGGTCATCAACATGTCGGTGGCCCAAGCACTGTCTCTCGCGGTGCACCTCCAGGAAGAAAGGTTGGAAATATCGCTGCAAAACGTACGGGGAAAAGGTAGATAGTATGACAAGAAAAGTTGGTTTTCGATCATCTGCAAGAAGCAGACGGAAAAAAGAACGGAAATAAATAGGAGTAAAGAAAAAAGAATTCAGATACTGTGGACTTACCGTCGATGAACTACAAAACATCTCCATAGATGAATTACTTCCCCTGCTTCCTTCAAGAACACGGAGAACGCTCAAAAGAGGACTCACAAGAGAACAAAACAAGCTTCTAGAGGATATAAAAAACGCAAAAGAAGGAGATATGATAAAAACCCATTGTAGAGATATGATAATATTACCTGTATTTATCGGACATAATATACTTGTTCATAGTGGAAAGGAATTTCAAAGAGTAAACATACAGCCTCAAATGGTGGGGCATTACCTTGGAGAATTTGCATTAACTCGTAAGAAAGTAAAACATACAGGACCTGGTGTCGGAGCTACTAGATCCTCGAAATTTATGCCGCTGAAGTGATGAAAAATGCCGAAATATTCAACTGAAATGGATCCAGACAAAACCGCAAAAGCATATGGATATGAACTACACTGCTCCCAAAAAGACTCCATGAACCTTGCTTATGCGCTCAAAGGAATGAAAACAGAGGAAGCAAAAGAATTTCTTGAGGAAATAATTGAGATGAAACGCCAGCTTCCTGCAGTATTTCATAAAAGAAAACGAGCACATCAAAAAGGCATAGGTCCTGGAAGTTATCCACAAAAAGCTGCTCAATACATGCTAAAAATAGTCAAAAACGCAGAAAATAACGCAGAATACAAAGGATTTGATATAGAAAACATGAAAATCGTTCACATCTCAGCCTATCAAGGGAGAATAATCAGAGGAATCATGCCACGAGCACAAGGACGAGCTACTGATAAAAACAAAACGACAACAAACATTGAAATCATTATTGAAGAGGCGGAATGATGGCAAGTGAACGGAAATTTATAAGGGAAAATACAAAGAGATCACTCATAAAAAAATTTTTATTAAAAGAGATAGAAGGCGCTGGTTTTGGCGGCATGAGCATTCAAAGAACGCCTATTGGGACAAGAGTAAATATCCTTGTGGAAAGACCAGGGATGGTGATCGGGAAAGGCGGCTCAAAAATAAAAGAATTAACAGAAACCATTCACACCAAATTTGATGTCGAAAACCCTCAGATAGAAATTCAAGAAGCAGGTGCACAGGCTGCCTTGAATGCACAAATTATGGCAGAAAAACTTGCTGAGGCTCTTCAGCGTGGATGGCATTTCCGGAGAGCAGGACATTCTACGGTAAGAAGAATTATGAATGCTGGTGCAAAAGGATGTCAGATCGTCATTGCAGGAAAACTCACGGGAGCAAGACATCGAACTGAGAAATTCACAGAAGGACATGTTAAATATTGTGGTGAAGTTGCAAAAGAAGTCATGGATAATGGATACGCTACAGCAAAACTAAAAGCAGGGGTTCTTGGTGTAAAAGTTAGGATTATGAAACCTGACGCAAAACTCCCTGATGAAGTGAAGTTAAAGATTCCTGAGAAAAAAGAGGAAAAAACAGAAGAAAAGAAGGTAGAAGAAAAAACTGTAGAAAAGAAAAAAACTGATATTAAAAAAATTACAGAAATCCCAGGAATGGGAGCATCTATCGTTAAAAAACTTGAGAAGGCAAAGATTGGATCTTTAGAAGAACTTTACGAAATGGATATCGATGATATCTTATCCATTGAAGGTATCGGGAAGAAAACAGCGGAGACAATCATTAAAAATTTAAAAAAATTAATTGAAGAAGGTACATAAAATGGGTCTTAAGGCTAAAGAAATCAGAGAATTTACTCCTGAAGAAAGGATGGAGAAACTCACGGAACTGAAAGAAGAACTTATGCATGAACGGGGGGTATCTGCAATGGGTGGATCTCCACCATCTCCTGGTAAAATCAGGCAGATACGGATGACTATTGCACGGATACTTACTATCATGCAGGAGGAAGGAGACAATAAATGAGCGACATTTGCCCAAAATGTGGTCTGCCGAAAGAAATCTGTGTCTGTGAAGAAATCGCCCGGGAACAGCAAAACATTACAATTGCTGTTGACAGTAGAAGATACGGGAAGATGATGACCGTCGTTGACGGTTTGAACCCGCATGATCTTGATTTGCATTCACTGATAAGCAATCTAAAATCAATCTGTGCCTGTGGCGGGACGATAAAAGAAGGCAAAATAGAACTGCAAGGCGACCACAGATCAAAGGTAAAAGAGGCACTTGAAAAAATGGGATTCATCGTTGAAGTAATATAAAACAACCAAGCAGCAGCAAAATGCTGCATCCCAGAAGATGATTGCATGGACGAAAACAGAATCGTCAAAGATGAATTCATAGGTAGACATGTGAAAATCAAAGAATGCACAGATCCTACCTTTGTGAATGTATCTGGAACGGTAATTGATGAGACAAAAAATACATTCCTCATAGAAACCAAAGATAAACAAAAAAGAATTGCAAAAAATACTGCAACATTTGAATTTGAATATAAAGGAAAAAAAATAACGGTAAAAGGATCACGATTAATATATCGACCTGAAGATAGAATAAAAAAAGCAAGGTGAACATGTTGGCAGAAAAAAAAGAAACAAGAAACATAGGATTAAATGTCAAACCCCCTAGCGAACGCTGTGACGATAAAGATTGTCCATTTCATGG
>JAUWYM010000106.1 GCA_030615845.1 Thermoplasmatota archaeon
TATCATCACTAGGCCAAAGTTTGCGATGAAATGATCTACAATGTCAAGCCAGTGCAGTCCACTTCCTGATGCAAAAACGAGGCTGATGAAAAAACCTATGATGCACATAATCCCTGTTGCTTTTGCTTTTGTAATCTTCCATTTTCCATGTAATCCTGAAACCATTGGTTCTACCATCGAAAATGCAGAGTCAATTCCAAATGTGAGGAGCGCAACATAGAATATCATCCCGAAAAACGATGCAGCAACAGGAAGAAGTGATATTGCTGTGGGATAAGTGATAAAGGTGAGGGTAGGACCACCTATGCCAAGCTCTGTTACTCCTACTCCTTGTGAGGCAGCAAGATAGCCGACAACACTAAATACGGTAAAGCCTGCAAGAAACGATGTTCCTGCATCTGCAAGTGAAATGATAAATGCATTGTTTGTTATATCTGATTTTTTCTTAAGAAAACTTGCATATGTTATCATGATTCCTTGAGCAACACCAAGGGAGAAGAATACTTGCGCATAGGCTGCAAGCCAGACGTTTACATCTGTTAGCCGTGAAAAGTTGGGTGTGAGATAATAGCTGATACCTTCAATTGCTCCCGGTAGTGTTAGTCCTCTGATTGTAAGAATTATGAGAAGAATGGTTGGGATTGGTACAGTGATTGCCACAATTTTGCCTATGCGATGAACACCTTTGTAGAGAATAATAAAGACACACAACCAGATGACGATAAGGCCTAAAACGACTGGTATGCTGATACTTCCAAATACTTCCGGTGTTCCCGTATCTCCAAGGAAGTTTTTAAAGAACACATCTGCTTGTGATCCCCATCGTAGATCAAGTGAATAGATCATATATGAAAAACACCATGCCATCACCACAACATAATACAGTGCGATGACAAAGGGGACAAGTACTGCCCACCAGCCTGCCCATTCCCATTTCCTTCCGATTTTTTTAAACGCCTTTGGTGGAGCATTTCGTGCCCAATGACCGACGGAAAATTCAAGGATCATAAGTGGTATTCCGGCGGTGAAGAGCGCGACAAAATACGGGATGAGAAATGCTCCTCCACCGTTTTCATAACATACATAAGGGAATCTCCAGACGTTTCCAAGTCCCACGGCAGAGCCTATTGCTGCCATGACAAATGCAAATCGGGTGTTCCAGTATTCTCTTTTCGCTATGGTATCTACCTAATGATAATATAATTCACAGGTTTATAAATATATTCTAATTATTATATTATCTGCTATGTTTTATTGAAATGCAAGTAAAAAAGAATTTCCTAAAATCTGCTATCCCAACCGATGCAGAGCATCGGGGCATTACGCAGATTTTCAAGACGGAAATTCTATCATGATAGCTTCCCAGTCATCATCGGAGCAGAGCTCCGGGGTATTAAACCCATGTTGGAATAAAGCGCCAAATACCCTTCCAAAGAAGGGATGGAATCCAGAATGGAATTGAGGAACTAACTGTTGCTCATGACCCTCTATTTCAGGGAGAATTATACAAGACCGCATATCTGGGCCGATATAAACGGTATTTTCAGCAATATTATATGTCGAATTTTTGTATATTCCATCTGCTGTATTTGGATTATTCAAAAACCGTGGATAATTCGATGAAGAAACCGTAACCCTGATTTGATGACCCGTATTCCAAATATAAGAGGTACTCCACAAATCAACCTCCACTTCATAGATCTCCCCAGGTTCCATAAACTCCCAATGATCAACTCCATTACGATTTCTCATACGAAGAATACCATCAGTGATGATCATCGATCTCCCATCAGGATATACATCTGTAAGTTTCACGGTAAAATCAGTATCAGGACAATCAGAAGAGACATATAATCGTGCCTTCACTGGCCCGGTTGCCTCATAGGATTCATCAAGAATTGAGCTTGTAAATACAAGAACATCATCTCTATCTTCAATACTTATCTGATCAAATGGACCTCGAGCAAGATTCAGATTCTGACCTCCAATTGTTGGTACGGGATTACTTGGATCGTAAAGATACGACATCGGTTCAGATTGACTTGCTGGAGAAATACTTAATTCACCGTCGTTATGGAAATACCATTCTGTCTCAACGTCATGTACCGGCCAATCTTCTGCGGTTCTCCACTCATTTCCAGGAGCAGAGGGGTCATTAACATCTCCCATCACATAATATGAAACCGCTGGCCAGCTATCAAATGCGTTTGATTGATCCATTGTATATTGACGGATCATATCTCGAAACATCTTAAGTGACCAAAATCCAAGAGAATTTCTCGGATAGCTGAGTTCTCCTTGGGTTTGTTCGATATATCCATCATGAGTCCAAGGGCCAAGTATAAGCTTAGAGTTACCCTGCGCCCCAGGACCTGCTAGATGCTGATATCCATCATATCCGTCAATTATTCCTTGAAGAAATATATCATACCATCCACCAAGATGAATTGTAGGAACATTGACATCTTGCCAGTTATCATCAAGTGAAACATTTGTCCAGAAATCAAGTGAATAATTTTCGTTTTCTAATATTTCTTCTAGAACATAGGTACTTCCTTGACCAGATAGCCATCCTTCGACAAGTCCTTTTCGAAATTGTCCTCCTTGATAGATTGCATGTTTATGAAGATTAGGTGTTGCAACCATTATAAATTGACAGGCAAGATTAGGTGGATTTGCACCAGCCATAAAATATTGGTTAATCCCTAGAGCAGAAGGGCCAGCTGTTGCAATTTTTCCATTTGACCATCTTTGATTTGCAATCCAAGCAAGAGTATCTGGACCATCTGTGTGAGAATTTTGATAAACTGTATCATTTCCTTCTGATGCATATCGTCCTCTCATATCTTGAATAACAACTGGCCAACCAATAACTGAAAATAAAATTCCAAGGATTGCTAATGCATCTTTATCATAAGGGGTTCTCAGTAATATAGTTCCATGAGGTGCGGGTCGTAATAATAAATCATAGACATCTGTTGCAAGATGTGTTCCATCGCGCATCTCTACCATATATGTTCTCCCAAAGATTGAACCTGGAGATGGTGAAGTATTATCTAAGTCTGTTTCTTTAGAACGAGAGATTGCATTCATATGTGGCATAACAGATGTAAATAATATCAAGAAAACTATGGTTACAACGATTATTTTTATTTCCATTTAATACTTCCCTATATAAATAATAATCAGTATCTAGATATAAACATTTTTATTATGAATATGAAGTGATTGTGTCTCATTTTGAATGATATTATTTATATACAGTTTTTCTTTACGACTAATCAGATTCTATTGCAGGGGTAGCCAAGCCTGGTCAACGGCGATAGACTCAAGATCTATTCCTGTAGAGGTCCAAGGGTTCAAATCCCTTCCCCTGCACTTTTTATGATGTTTTGATATTTCTAGATGTTTCTGTCATCTCATTCACCTATCATCAAATACAATTCTTATTTCGAAAAATCGATTCTTATTTCGAAAAATCGATAGTTATATTAATAAGATACAGGTTTCCTGTGTATGTGCTTGAGAAAATTATCGGGAAAAAGTCAAATGTAAAGATACTTCGTCTTCTAATAACTAGTGAAGATCGAGAATTTTGTCTTGATGATATCGCAAAATTGGTAAATATGTCCTGTGGTACTGTTTACCCTTCATTAAAAGAGCTTATTGAAACGAGAATTATTGTTGGAAGAAAAGCAGGTCGTTCAATTTTATATAAAATAAATAAAAATCATTTATTGTTCAAAAAAATAAAAGAGCTTGTATATATGGAGAAGCAAGGTTTGCTTAATGTCGCCAAGGAATTTGTTTCGAATTTACCAAAGAGTAATATAACTGCGGTCATTCTTTTTGGTTCTGTATCTAGAGGGGATTTTAACGAGAAAAGCGATATTGATCTGCTTATTGTCTTTAACGATGAACAGGTGAAAAACGAGGTTGAAGGTTTCGTTGATGAGATGCTTGAGATATATGATGTGCATATCGTACCTATCTTTCTTACAGAAAAAGAGATTCAAAAGAGAAAGAAAACGTTTGATAATTTCATTACCACTGTTATTCATGAAGGAAAGCTTTTGTTTGGAGAGGCGAAATGGCTAGAGAAGTAAAAAAATCTGAAAGTAGTTCTTATCTTATGCTGGCGGATGAGTTTTTAGAGTTAAGTAAAAATGGCTTTGAAAAAAAATTTTATAATGCCTCTGGTTTTAATGCCATTCAAGCAACTATCAATGCAAATGATGCATTATGCATTTATTTTCTGGAACGAAGAGCTTCTGCCGATCATCGTGAGGCAATTAAACTTCATGTGGATGTTGTACGAACAATTAATGATTCGTCACAGAGACAAAGGATATCTTATGTTCTTGAGAAGAGATCAGAAGTTGGATATCTTGGTAAACCTATATCAAAAAGTACGGCAGAAAAATTACTAAAAGATGCAATTATTTTCATAGAATGGACTAAGAAATACATACGGTAG
>JAUWYM010000087.1 GCA_030615845.1 Thermoplasmatota archaeon
CCTGCCAGCATAATTCCACTCAGTTGCAATCTCTTATTTTTCATATTATCACATCATTATTCATTTTACCTAAATTATATCCTTCTTAGTTTATATATGGTTGGAAAATGTTCGGAAAAGGCCGAACGACTACTCCATATAAAATAAAAAAATAAAGATAGTATTTATAAAAATAATAGAGTAGGGCTATAAAATTTCTGTTTTTTCATGGAAGATGATATCCATCTCTTCCAGTTCATCAAGAATCGGGTTATAAATTTCAGGAATTACAGGGATGTAAACTCCAGTGATATTGATTTTTCCTTCTAAAATCATTTTCACTGCAATTGCTGCAGGAAGTGCAACGGTACGTGAAACTGAAGAATCTCCATTTGGTATCCCATAATCAACTAATGTTGATGTGATATACTCCTTTTTTGAAGGGTATTCTGCAACAAATTCATGATGCATCACTACCATGTCCCGCTCTTCTGGTTTTAAAGACATCTTCTTTAGTGTTAAAACATTAAGATAATCTAGTGGATTAATCCTGTCGTCTGGTAGAGGTTCATCACTTAACAGACCAAGCCATTCCAATCGTTTGATAACTGCAGAATAAGACTTTAGACCAAGAAACCTTGCAACAGCTTGAGAAAGATCATCTTTGGATCCTGCACCAATGAGTTTTCTTGTCAAATCACCATATGTTTTCCCAGAAAATCCAGATACCGGTTTATCACCAAGCCAACCCAATGCCACGATTCTTCTCATTGTTTCACACCACCCAGTCATCCGGAAAGTACCTCTATATACTGTCGTTGCATGTTTAAGTCCATAAATTTGTTTGTATGGTACGGAATTTCTATTTGGATAATTCTCAAAGGACCCTGCACCTGGTACATCTTGTATTGTATAGTTTTCAAAGAGTTTTTCACCGCGAATTGATACCTCTTTTCCGTTTTCTAGCCATTTTGCGGCATTACGAGAGGCAAGAAGAACTCCGCGGGGAGACCAGGAGAATTTGTATCCAAAGGGATTGTTGTTTGCTTCATGAGAAGGTAGAGCACCGGTTGTTGATCGGAAGCTAATAACCTTTCCACCATTTGTCTCAATGTCATGGATAATTCTCATCGCAGACATATGATCAATTCCTGGATCAAGACCGCATTCATTGAGAAGGAGAATTCTCGCATTTTTTGCTTGACCATCAAGCTTTTTCATCTCATCACTGACATACGAGGTGGTTACCAAATGTTTTTTATGTTTAATACACAGCTTTGCTACTTTAACGTGATAAGTATATGGAAGAAAACTAACTGTTACATCTGATTCTGAAATCAACTTTTCCAACTGTTTTTCATCAGAAACATTTAATGTCTCTGCCTCTCCTCGTTCATGGGAGTTAATTATTTTTTCAGCTTTACTGACTGTTCTGCTTGCCATTTTTACAAAATAGTCTGGTTGATCAAAAAGATATCTTACAAGTGGCCTAGAAACCATCCCTGCACCAAGAACCAATATTTTCTTCATATTTCTTATTCTCCCTACAGTTGTAGAATCGTGGGAGCGAAAAGGATTTGCTTATAAATATTTATCTATATACCGATGCTCTGGCGTAAGTTTTCCATGATATAAAATAACTGCTTTTTTTATAGGAAGTGGCAATGTAAGATCATCAAAATCCTGGGTGAACTCTGCTTTTGCAATTTCCGATACAAAATCGTAAAGGGAGTTACTAAATTCATGTGATGATTCACGCGGTAGTTCACAAGGGAGGTTGTCAACTGCCATTATAACAACACCATCTCCGCTGCATCCATCTGTAATTGTGTCTGTTATAGGATCATAAACATAGACAGGATCATCAGGATCGGTTGACTTTTCAGTAAATTCAATTGCTCCGTTTATATCAACGCTTATGTCACCAATTACTTGTAACTTCAAATTCTCTTGATCGGTGTTTTTCAAAAATTCTTTGGTTACAAGCCGTGGATATTTTCCATCCCAATAAATACAGTTCATAAGAATTGTTAAATAAGGAACATATTTCTCAAAAACAGATTTGTATTTTTCTGGATGTTTGTAATAATCTTGAAGTTCAAAGGTACCATGTGGAGAAATCGGTTCCACCATATCTTCTTCTTTGAATACGACTTTGTAAATACAGTTGTCTGATGGATTATCAAAAATCATTTTAATTTTTTTAGGTGAAATCTCTTTTACAGGAAGGATGTCAAGAATCTCCTGTGCACCTTTTGAGACATTACCATATCCCGCAAATCCAACTATGACGGGCGTTAAAGATTTGGGAATTCCATCTTGTTCGATCTTTTTTCTAATATTTTTTAAATGTTCTTTGATTTCTGGGAGATGTTTTTTATAGTTGATTGTTTGTTTGATTTCGTTAAATGGCGAATCAATACCTTTTGACTTCATTCGTTGTCCGAAAGCCCATAACGTATCAACCATACCTGCAAGGCCAGCAAACCGGCCAAAGAACACCAGACGGAAGCCTTTTTCATTTACGATTTTTTCATAATCAATTAAGTTACATTCTAGTTCCATCATTTTTTTGAGCATTGGCATGTTATATTTCTGACCTTTAATTGTGTGGGAGAAAAACACATACGTTTTTTTTGGTTCAAAGAAGTCTATTGGTATTTCTTTTACTGCAAAAATAGTTGGGCAACTTGAAAGATCTTCTTGTACAATGGTTCCAACATTACTATATTCATTGTCAGAATATACTCGTATTTTTGATGGTTGGATAATTGTTTCTATACCATATTTTTCTTTGAATTCTTTGACATGTTCTGGAATTAATGGAACACGTCGTTCCCATTCGTTTTTATCTTCTCTTCTGATACCTATCTTAGCTGCTATAAATATTCCCCTAAAAAGCTTCATCTTCTGAGATTTTAAATAGATTTTGAGGAATAGGCATTATTTGTATCGAAGAATAGCACCAATATGTCCAATATTTACTATTTCTTCATCATCTGTAAATTCAATGTCAGCATCGGTTCTTTCTGCAAATTCTAAAATTTCCTCTAGTACATCTATCTCAGAAATAGGTTTCCCGCAGTGTGGACATTTTGTAACAGAACCTTCTTTTACCACCTGGCAATGCTCACAAATCCATCCCTTTATTTTGCAGTCTTTTTCAATTAGTAGGAGTTCCACCTGTCCATTTTTCACGGCCTGGAGTGTATCTTCTACACCATATGCTGCAAGGCCGTCTTTAAGTATTTCTTCTTTGAGTTGTCGTACTGCCTCATGGCTTTTCTGTTCTTCTTTTTCAGAGATAAGATGTATCGATTCTTTCAATAGTTCTTTTTCATCATCAATATCTATGTCAATGAAATCAACAATTCTTTCTGCAAGATGTTTCGGAAGCATGCCTCTAAACTGTAACTTAGCCTGACCCGGACCAGCGAGAACAATCCTCTTATCTGCTATTTTTTCAAGTGCTTCCTCAACTTCTGAAAAGAAAGCATGGATTGCTCCTTTTCTCAGTCTTTGAAACCGTGCTTGGGAGCACCCGCCTTTCTTATGTCTATTCATAATATCTTTTGAAAGACTTTTTTGTTGTTCCAAACTGCCAAGAGAAACTGAAAATATTTTTGCATAGTTTGAATTGAGAAGCACAAGTGTGAAGGATTCCCATTCATCCTGAATTCTTGCAAGGGGCCGTATGTAGGGTGAGGAATCAACAACAAGGGAACCATGTACTTCCATCGGCAGTGAAACTGATGTAAAAAAGTTATGTTTGCGAGACGCAAATATTGCAAGGTTATCGCCTGAATGTTTCTTTACGAACTCTTTGATTTCTACCATTGTTTCTGTAAAATTTTTTTGTTCTTCTCCTGTAAGAAGTTTCGTACATGCGTTTTCTCTTCTTTCTAAAAATTTTTCGTCTAATGCGTCTTTATTTAAATACAGAGTAACATAAGTATTTTGACTGTCATTGTCATAAATCTCTGAGAGTTCTCTAATTGTTTCATTTAAATTGTTTTTCATGTGCTCATTTCCTGCATTATTAGTTATTTTTTGACCCTTTATTTTCCTAAACTCCCAACAGCAAGTATTTGATAAAATAATATTGTTTTGTTATTGGATTCTGATTTTGTCATAAACAATTTTGAACAATAGCTACATGATATATAAAAGATGTTTAGCCATATTTCCTAAATTCCTGCAAAATTAAGCGTATACTTGTTTTAATTTTGATTTTCTGAGCAATTTAGTCTTTTGAAGTGGGATATATGTGTAGAAAGTGTAGTTAAGTTAGAAATAACTATATTACAGTAAAAAGGAAAGAATGTCTTCTGCGCTGCTCTAGTATAACTTGCCTTCTAACAGTGAGTATATCTGAGGGAAATATTTTTCTAATAATTCAAAGAGGAACGTTAGCAACGGAAAGTTATAATATATCGGCATTTTAACAGGTAGCGGATCTGACCAGTCACTTTCAGCTCTGTGTTCATCTCTGGCTTTTACTTTCACCTGATATATACCAATCTTTGACCATATGTGTGAAGCTTCTACTTCTTCATCAGATTCATAGGGGCCAAGCCATTCGCTAAAGGTACCGTCTCCAAAATCCCACTTATAATGGAGTTTGTCCCCATCTCTATCAGTAGTAGTACTCTTCAAGGTATATTCCTTTCCGATCTTTCCTGCTTTTAACCCTGAAGGCCTTGTTGGTTTAGCAGGAGCATGATTGCCATCGTTGTAAAAAGTAAGAGCTGGATCGCCAAACAGATTTAACTGATAGTAACACCATCTCATACCGGGTACATTAATACGGTGAAGGACATCTTCTTTGGAATCCTGATTTGCCTTACCTATTTCAGGAATGTTTTCGCCAAATACTGCATCCCAGAACTGTCGATGGTACCGTTGCGAAGCGCCATCGGTACTTCCTACAACGCCCCAACCATACCGGGCATTCATAATCGCTGCAAAAGCAGCATTATCCGTCTTCACAGTATACTGCTCTGCAATACAATCATATCCATCAGGGTTGTCAA
>JAUWYM010000128.1 GCA_030615845.1 Thermoplasmatota archaeon
AGATGTCATCATTCATATCGTCTCTCTTTCATATTTTTCTTTTACCATATCATTACTCTCCGATCCATATCATACATTCGGGGTGCATACCAGTATCGTGAGGAGCATTTAGGACACTTTTTTTGGTCTTCTCTTATCTGATCTCCAGACATGGTTACAACGGTGACAGTATCGCCTCCTGTTCGAATGGCTCATTGTTTCATCTCCCTGACTTTTGCCATACGCTTGGCAAGAACCTTACGGCGTTCGTCAGAAATTTTATACTTCCTGTAAATTCGAAGCGTATTGGACACAGCATCCAATTTACTTTCGTCGAACATAATCATGATGCCGACATCATTTTCTTGCATAATTGTTGCCTTTACTGTCAATCTTTTCAAGGTTTTTTTGAACCAGGTTAAATGCCTTTTAGAACGGAAAACGCCAATAAAACATAATTGATGTTTTGACAAGCTGTACAATTGAATAGTGCCAAATTTACAGCAAATATACCAGATATTGATCCCATTCTTTGCCAAGCGATACTTTTTTCCAAATTTCTTCATATAACGATTCCAGACAGCGTTTGGAATATCTCTTTCGTGTTTCCACTTTATTCCGTCTGGTTTTTCTATGGTTAAAGTTTCCATATTCATTTCTTCGACCTCCTTTTTCTCGACATCTCTTTTCTAAGCTTCTGTCGTCCGGCTCTAAAACGCTCTGCTTTTTCTGAAAAGATTAAAACTTCTTGAGCAAGGATACTGGCATTAAATTCCTTTTTTTTTCGCTTCATTATCTACCTCATTTTCATTTTTTGAAAAGAATAACAGATCCAAACCTTTTTTTCTCCATGGAAAATGACTTCGGGTGTTGGAAGAGTGCATTTTACAGCAGATGTTGCCGTCTCCTCCGAATGAATGCACTTTTGACATCTTTTTTTTTCAATCTTAACAAAAGGCCCTGTGTACTTGCTTCTCTTTGCTATTTTTACATTTTTTTTACTCGTTTTTTTAATATATTTAGCCCTGCACCTGGGACACAAAAATTCTTCCCCTTCTGTATAGGGAAAACGAAATTCGCAAACGCGACATTTAAAAATGTAAATCATCAAATGCCCCCAAAAATTATTAAATCCCGTGCAAGAATCTCCATTCTATGCTCTTCCTTTGCTGAATTTACTGCACGTCTTCCCTGTCCTCCTTCAGGTGGGGGCTGGTTGATTGATATTCGATCTATTTGCCTGAAATCATGCTTTTCAAAAATGTTAACATATTCTGCCAGAAAAATACCGTCTCTTGGATTTTCATAATCATAATATTTGCCCATAACCAAAGCAACCCTATGCCCTTCACAAACCTCAGCTAGTTTGTCCATTGCCTTCAAATAGTCCTCTCTGTTCAAAGCAGATATTGACTCGCTCCCATACTCAGCCTCTTTCTTCTTATAGTATGGCGGGTCTAGGAAGATTAGACCAGCTTTCTTCACTCCATCTGGTGGGCCATTCAGGTAATCATGCTGTATGATGTCTTTTCTATTTTCCGGTGGATTAATATCATAAGAATAGCACTTTCTACCCATAAGCAAACATGCATCGTTCGTAGTGCCCCCTCCAGCCATCAAATCCACTATCAAATCTCCCTGCTTCGTGTGATAGTACAACGCATTTAGCACTATCTGCCCAGGTATCTGCCCCGGATACTCTTGACCCATCAGTTTGTCACATTCACTGTAATTCCAGACATCATAGACCTTCGGCTCAAAGTCCAGTAGTTCAAACCTTTCCTTGTCTGATCTATCTTGTAGCACAATCGCCCAAGTGAGTGTTTGGTCAAAATGATAAAACGTTGCCAGTTCATCTATTGTTTTTCCCTCCTCAAATTTTTTATTAGTTTTATAAGAATTTATATTTTTAATAATTTGTGAAACCCTCTCCTGATTAATACCACACAACCCACTAATAATTTCTTGTTTCCAACCTAAAAGACGTAACCTCATAATTAAAGAATCTCTTGTGGCACGTTTTTTATTTAATATGGGAGAAATCATTTGAGATATTCGTGGCTGTGTAAGGACAAATTTCTTTGCTAAATATCCTTCTAAATCCTTCAGTTTATCAATAGACCTCGCATCAGCTATTTTTATACATTGAAATTCAATATCACCTTCTGTAAGTGGTACTCCATGCCCCAAGTTTTTTTGTGTTGATACTATCCTAAGTTGTTCCAAAACTTCTGGATCTCTTTTATCTAAAATCTTATCTTTCCAGTAGTCCACTTCAATCTCTTTATACTTCTCGTTTTTGTATGCTGTTATCCTGTGCACACCATCTAAAACTATTGTATTCTCACCGTCTTCATCAATGATTTTTTGTACCAGGATTGGCGGGAACTTTGCCCCTGCTCTCAATGACTCCTGATATGATTCGATTCGTTTCTGTGAAAGTTGCTTTCTTGGATAAATATCTTCATTAATCTCTATTTTATCTATTTTTAGTTTCATTTAATCAACAATCCAATTCTTTTTTCTGAACGAGAATCGCCGTCTCGAAAATCTGCGTAATGCCCCGGAGCTCTGCTCCGATTGGGATAGCAGATTTTAGGCGATTCTGTTTACTTCTAACAACGAACCGGAACCAGAAGGTATTTTAGATCATACAATAATCCGAGGAGTCGTTTTGTTTCCACGTTCGGCATTCGGTGGAGAATTTAGGTTTTTTGCAGTGCGGATATACTATACAACAATATATTTAGGTGGAGTAAAGAGCGGCACAATAATCCTACGAAACATTACATTACCAAGCATTCCAAATGGATTCATCGGCAATTTCTATATAATGGGATTATTCAGAGGAAACTTAGACGCGTACACTTAAAATACGTCATCCTTCTCCTCTTTTTAACCGTTTAACACTATAGGACCTATTACTTTTTTACAATCCTTTTTTAACGTTTTTTCTCTATCCATTCTTATACATACTCCTATTTTAGCAACAAATGAAAGATATTTATTGGACATGCTGATTACTAACGTAAAAAGTTGAGGAGAAATGTATGTTAAAGGTACCAACGATTGTTCTAAATGTAAAAACCTATGCTGAGGCAACAGGAGTTAAAGCGTTAGAAATCGCAAAATTAATGGACAAAATATCTCAAGAAACCGGAGCAAGTATGGCTATCGCTGTACAAGCAACCGATATTTTACTATGTGCAAAAGAGGTAAGCATCCCTGTTTTTGCTGAACACATTGATCCAGTAAAACCAGGAAGTCATACAGGATGGGCTCTTCCTGAAGCGATAAAAGAAGCAAGAGCTATTGGCACTCTGATAAATCATAGTGAGCATCGATTAAAACTTGCAGATATTGATGTCTGTGTTACAAGAGCAAAAGAACTGGGTTTAGATCATATCGTCTGTACAAACAATGTTGCAACATCAAAAGCTGCAGCAACATTTTCACCAAATTTTATCGCAGTGGAGCCTCCTGAACTTATCGGAGGAGATATTTCAGTGACAACTGCAAATCCAGATATTGTCAGTAGCAGTGTAGATGCAGTAAAAGCTATTGATAAAAACGTAAAAGTTCTCTGCGGAGCAGGAGTAAAAAACGGAAAAGATGTCGCAAAATCAATAGAACTTGGTGCAGAGGGAGTACTCCTAGCAAGCGGTGTTGTTAAAGCAAAAGATAAAGATAAAGTAATACGGGATTTAGCGTCAGGTTTGTAGTTAAGAATCTTTCAAAAGCTTAATTGCTTCTTTATAGTTATTACTTTTAAAAATATAGCTTGCTGCAACTAAGACATCAGCACCCTTTTCTTTTATTATACCAGCATTTTTGGAATTGACTCCGCCATCTACTTGAAGGTATATTTTCTTCTTAGTTTTGTCAATCAACTCTTTTGCTTCTTTTATTTTTGG
>JAUWYM010000161.1 GCA_030615845.1 Thermoplasmatota archaeon
TGATGTCTTCTGATTTTTCTTTACATGATAAATGGCTTAAAAAGTTAGATCGGCAAACACAGGAGTTAATTGATAGAATAGGTGTGGATAGAAAAACATTAGATGAAGTTTTTGATAAACCTACTCTTTTAAGAATTGGTAAACTCATTTCTAATAATGTAATTGATCATTTTGACTTTCCTATTTCTACAGGAAAAGAAGCAATTGTTTTCCGAGCAGTCACCTCAAACGATGAATTTGTTGCAATTAAAATATATCGCACCTCAAATTTAGCGTTTAAACACATAGCAAAATACATTGAAGGTGACCCGCGGTTCAATTTGGCCAATAAAAGCCGCAGAGATGTTATTTATGAATGGGCAAAAAAAGAATTTAAAAATCTAGAGCGGCTAAAAAAGGCAAACGTACGAGCACCGCTTCCTATAAAAAAAATGAATAACATCCTTGTTATGCAGTACATTGGAGACTTGGAACGACCTGCACCTTTACTTAAAGATGTAGTACTAAACGATCCAAAAAAAATATTTGATACACTCCTACGTTTTATCTCTCTGATGTATTCTAAGGCTGGAATTGTTCATGCAGATTTAAGTGCATATAATATACTTATGTATAAGGATGAACCATATATCATAGATGTTGGACAAGGAGTGCTTTTGGAACATCCAGAATCAATTGAGTTTCTTAAAAGAGATATCTACAACATTGTACACTACTTTAGTAGATTCGATATAAAAGCTGATGAAAAAGAAATTTTTGAGCGTATTACTAAAAAAAAGTGATTCCTGTGAAATATTTAAAAATTCCAAAAGAACGAATAGGCGTACTCATTGGCCATAATGGAGAGACAAAAAAAAAGATTGAAGAACTCTCACAGACGACACTAGAAATTGATTCTGCTGAAGGCGAAATAACAATAGATGAACACGAGACATCTGACCCTCTTTTACGTTTAATAGTAGAGGCGGTTGTTCGTGCCATTGGACGGGGGTTTTCTCCAGAACATGCAATGCGGTTATTTAAGGAAGACATGGATTTTTTTATATTTGATATCCACGACTATGTTGGAAAAAAAGATACGCATGTACGAAGATTAAAAAGCAGAATTATCGGTACCGATGGGAAAACAAAACGCACTATTGAAAACTTGACAGGAGCAGATATCTCGGTCTATGGTCATACTATTGCTCTTATCGCAGATTTTGAATCAATGGATATTGCAAAAAAAGCAATTGATATGATTCTCACTGGACGTAAACATGCAGGCGTCTATAGATATGTTGAAAGAGAAATGAAAAAATCAAGAATGGGACATCAGCTCTAAAGAAACTTGGTAATTTTATTTATTAGATGTTGTTGAATAGCCCACCCAAAGTTTTAATTAACAAAAAGGATAATCCCTGCAAAGTGTACCATTATGGAAGATGATCTAAATTTACTCGGTGTTATTCCTTCAGATAGAAAAAAACTAGAAAACATGGGAATAACAAAACTTGAACAAATTGCAATCATGTCAGTATCTTCGTTAGGAATGGGCACAAGTAAAGGAAACATGCTAATACAAAGAGCAAGAAACATCTTAGCAAATGAAAATATAACAGATATCGCCATTCCAAATGAGGACCATATTGAAATAATTGTCAAAAGAACAGAGAGAGCGGTTATAAAATCAGTGTTAAATGCATTTGACGTGTATTCGGTTGGATGGGGGAATACAGCATTAAAAATCGATGGGAATATTCTAAAACTTTCAAGAAAATCACAAGCGTTTAACAAAGTCATCAGTAAGGCAGAATCTCTACAGGAAATAATTGAATCAAAAAAGCTAGAGGAACGTGAAAAAAATGGTATCTATCTTCCTAATGAAGAACTAAAAGAATTTGCAAAAAAAAGAGGTTTTTCGGGGTTCTGGCAGAACGCCTTTCAAGAGATTCATGGCAATGACATCATGAAAAAAGCGATTGCAACCAGCATGTTTTCGACATTTAAAGAACCAGTTCATTCTTTAATAATTGGAGAGCCAGGCAGTAGTAAAACAATGGCAAAAGAACTAATTAGTGACCAATTCTCTAATATTACAAATATCGGGGCAAATACGACCCGATCAGGACTTGTCTGCCATTTCGGGACAGGTGATCTTGGTGCACTACCTCATTCAAACAAAAAACTGGTCCTCGTCGACGAGTTTGACAAGATTCCAAGGGACGACATTGAGTATTGTTATGAGCTGTTATCAAATGGTAAATGTAGTGTTCATTCTGCAAAACTTCATCAAGACATTGAAAGTAATTTTATTATGATCGCATTTGCAAACCCAAAATCAAAGGTATTCGGCAAAAAAGCTCTTTCTGATGTTGGACTGTCTCCACTTCTAATGAGCAGATGTGCCCTTATTGTTAAAGTACAAAACATTAGCAAAGAAGAACGACTTGATCTGTTTCGAAAAAAATTCTACGGTAGAGGAGAGATAAAAGAAAAACATGAATACTATGATCAATGGGTAAAACTTGCTCGAACATATAGCCCAGAAATCACCGCCTCTGAAAAAGCTGTTGAAAAATACATCCATAATATGAACGAGGTCGTTGAAAAGTATTACAACACAGCACTTAGAAGGGATCTTCGAATGTCAGATTATATCAGAAGAATACCACTTGCAATTGCCAGAGCTTCATTTTCTCCAGTAGATGATAAAGTCATTTTAGAAGCGGGGAGAATACTAAAAGAATCTATTGAAACATGGATATGAGGTGATAGAATAAATCTTTCAATAAATCCTGAGGAAACTTCAACAATTATTATTGATTTCATAAAAACCTATGTACAAAACTCAGGTATGAAACGTGTTGTTCTTGGACTCTCTGGTGGTGTTGATTCCTCTGTTGTCGCAGTGCTTTGTAAAAAAGCGTTAGGAAAAGACAATGTTCTTTGTCTGTTTATGCCTGACGATGCAACACCTAAAAATGATAGAAAACATAAAGAAACTTTTGTAAAAAAAATTGGTATACAATGTAAAACCATCGAAATAGATCATATTGTAGAATACGTTCAAAAAGCTTGTTTTGAAAAATCAGGAAAAATAACTCTCTCCAATATCAAGGCACGAACTCGAATGATTCTACTGTACACATATGCAAATGAGACAGGTAGCCTTGTCTGCGGAACGTC
>JAUWYM010000131.1 GCA_030615845.1 Thermoplasmatota archaeon
TTTAATGAATCCTCTAAAGTAGGCAGCCTATATTTTGATCTAGAAATAAGATCAAGATACGATTCAGTGCGGGTATTGATTCGGTCAAGCTCGTTTTCTATCGTGACAGTCTTCTTGTACACCTCGTCGCGTTGAACCGCAAACTGTTTGATTTTTCCAGTCATCTGTTCTTCTACAGCCATGAAAGCTTTTAGTTCATCTTGATAACGTGCTCTTGACTCTTTTAAGTTTTTTATAGAGGATTTGAATGTTTCTATCTCTTTATCATATAAAGTTATTTTATCAGTGACTTCAGCTTTTCGTTCTTGTGTGAGCTCGATCTTTTTTTGTAGTATTTCAAGATCTGAACGGAGCTTCAGTAATGTTTCTTGCATTTCAGATACTTCTTTCTCAAGACCACGTACTTCTTGTGCAATCTCTTTTTTCGACCCTTTCAATAGATGTTTTCCTTTCTCTTCTTTTAAAACATTTAGTTCTTCTAATCTTTTTTCAAGCTCATCAATAGTTGAAACAATATCATTTTTCTTTGAAATTAATGATTCTTTTTCTTGTATCTTTGCTTCAAGATCTTTTGTGATGACATCAAGTTTTCCAATATACTCTTTTTTCCGAATATCAATATCCTTTACTTGTATACCTTGATCAACCTCTGCTTTAAGGGTTCTAAGATTGCTTTCTAACTCTGATATTTCTTTCTTTAATGCAGTGAGTTCATCTGAAGCAAGATCCTGACTTTCAATTGCGGCATTAAGCCTTCGAGTAACATCGTCTAGTTTATTTTGGTCAACACTCCCAAATGAGAGATGTACTTTTGGAGTACTCCCTCCAATCATAGCACCGCTTGCTTCAATTAAATCTCCGTTCATATCAACAAGTCGAACACCACCCATGAGACGACGAGCATCATTAAGACTATCAACAATAACGGTATCACCAAAAACATACCAAAATGCTACTTTATATTCATCTTTAAATTTCACAAGATCAAACGCGAAACCATGAGAGTGTTCGTCTTTTACTGCCATAAGTGCTTTTGCTCTTGGTTTACCAATAATCATCTTGTTTAACGGCAGAAATGTTGCTCTTCCAAGTTTTCTTTTCTGTAAATAATGTATGGCATCAGCAGCTGCTGCATCATCAACAACAACTATGGATTGCATACGAACACCAGCTGCTATTTCAAGTGATGTCTCGTATTGCTTTTCAACGGAAGCAAGCTCTGCAATTGTTCCATGAACTCCTTTTAGCTCTCCAGTATCACGAGCATTAAGAATGGAATTAACTGCTTGATTATATTTTGCATGAACAGATTGTAGTGCATCTTGTTCAGCTTGTAGTTTTGATTGTTCACGCTGAAGTTTTATTATAGCTTTCTCGAGATCTGCAAGTTGTTCAGTTAGTTCTGATTCCTTCTTTTTCTTTTCAAAAAGTTGCTTCTCAACTTCTTTTACTTTCTTAGTGCTTTCTTGTTTATCTTTTTTAATCTCACCTGATTGCCAATCGATATCCTTGAGTTCAAATTCGTATGTGGATTTTGTTTCTTGCACCTCAGCGATTTGTAACTCGAGTGCATCAATGCTTTCGTTTATTCTATTTCGTTTTAGTTTTAATTCATGGATTTCATTTTGTTTTTCATTGTGCTCCTCGCGCATTTTAACAAGTTCTCTTGTAAGATCCATGGAAGTATCATCGGACTTAGCAATTTCTTCCTTCAACAAAGAAAGCTTTGATTCTTTTTCTTGTTGTATTTTTTCATTATCTTGGATTTGCGTTGAAATTTCGTTCTGTTGATTTTGAAAATCATCAAGCTCTTTAGTAATACTCTCGATTGTTGTCTCAAGCTCTTTTTTTTCATTTTTTCGTTCTAAAATCTCATCATTTGAATAATTGATTTTTTCCTCTATCTTAATTTCCTCTGTTCGTAATGAGTCTATTTTTTCTTTGATTTCCCTGGCTTCTTCACCACCAACATCACCAATTTTCTTTTCTATTTCATCTAAATTCTTCATTAATTCATTATACTGATTTTTTAGGTCTTCTCTCTTTTTTCCATGTTTCTCTTGTTCCTTTTCGTAGGATTCAATCTGCATGTTGATTTCTGCTATTTGAACTTCAATTTCTTCTTTCTTTTTATATGCGATCTTTGCTTTTGTTTCATACAGTTTGTCTTTGAATTCTTTATAGCGATATGCTTCATCCCTGTCTTTTTTGAGTTGACGTATTTGACTGGTTATTTCATTTAGTATTATCTTGATCCGCTCAAGATTTTTCTCAACGTCTTCTTGTTCTTGCTCAGCTTTTTTGATGTCGTTATCAAACGTACTGATACCTGCGACATCGTCAATAATTCTTCTTCTATCAACTGACCCCATTTTTACTAGATTAGTAATATCGCCTTGTTTGACAATGTTATAGCCGTCACCAGAAATCCGTGCATGGGTAAGTAAATCAACAAACTCTGAATATGATGCTGCACGGTTATTTATGTAAAAATAGCTATAGTAGTTATTCGGATCCTTTTTCAATGGTGCACGCTTAATCATCCTTGTAAGAATTACTTCATCAGAATCAACTGGCATTTTTCTTGGAGAATTATCAAAAACAAGAGATACTTTACAGTATTTTGCAGGGTTTTTATGTTTTTTCCCTCCATTAAAAATAAGATCAGTGAGTCTTCCCGCACGCATCACCTTAGAACTTTTTGGCCCCAATACAAAAAGAATTGCATCAACAATGTTACTTTTACCAGAACCATTTGGTCCTGTGACAGCAGTAAATCCTGGAAAAAAAGGTACTGTTAATTTTTTTCCGAAGGATTTGAAATTTTCCATCTGAACTTCTTTTAGGTACAGTTCCATCCCTTTCCATCGGCAAACGTTTCTTCGCTCCTACCATAGCGATGTTTGCATCCCGTATAGTATAAACAAAAAACTGTATATAAAATTTTGGAGATATTTACATACAAAGATAGAGATGTATTTCATGTGTTATTCAATAATTTGGAAAAGTAACACTTACTGAAAATGCCGCAGGAGGGGCTCGAACCCTCGACATCACGGTCTTCAGCCGTGCACTCTCCCAACTGAGTTACCGCGGCATAAAAAAAGAGGAAGGAATTTAATCAAGTGTTTTTATGATTTCGCTAATGGTTCCATTCATTTCTTTCAATTTTGTTCGTAGTAAAGGAACAGTTTTTGTCACATTTTCGGTGGTAACAGCTCCCTGTGGCGAAGGCTCAATGAGTCCTTCTTGTTCCAGGATCCGCAAAGAATATCTAACCATATGTTGAGGATGTTTTGTAAGTTCAGAGAGTTTTATTATCCCTGCAGGTTCATTTTCTTTGAGGACTTTAAGCACTTGAATATGTCTTCTTAAAATATCTAACTCAGTCTCAATTACATTTGTAAGGACAAATCTTACTTTTTTTTCATGTTTCATATAAAATACCCCTTATTGCTTGTATACGTGTTAACACACGTAATTATGATTCCTATATTTAAAATCTCTTTAAGTTGATTTCGGTTGTTTTCATAGTAAACTAAATTAAAAAGAATGCATTTATCGGACATGATTTATAATGTATCTTATCACAAAATGGTTTGGCGTATTTCTTTGCGGCAAAAATGAAATAAAAAAAGAAATTCTTTTTCCAAAAGATGCAGAAGAAATAGTAAAAAGACTGCAAGAAATTGAAAAAAATAAGGTGCTTTCTGAAGAGAAAAAACTTGCAAAAGACATACAAGTAATAGTTAACGAGAAACGATTACAAAGTATTGGTGAATATGTCGATACTGATCCATTTTTTCAAAAAATATGTATTGAACCTGAAGAATATGGTTTTTCTCAGGAGTTATTCCTT
>JAUWYM010000090.1 GCA_030615845.1 Thermoplasmatota archaeon
CAAATACCATACCTTATGCCCCAATATACATAGAATACTATACCTGCTACTAGAGCAAGTAACGACAATATTGTCCATTCATTAACATCCTTCATATTCATTTCAATCCTCTTCCAATTTCATATGAGTGAATGGGAGCACTGGGATTTGAACCCAGATCGGCGGGTCTCTTCTTAGGTCATCGCTCCAGTTATTCATCATAGATCAGATGACCCATTTGTAATCATTCCTAACTGGAGCCCACAATGATGCCGGGTTACACCATGCTCCCATATCTACTTTCTTCTACTTCTTTTTTCCCGTCTCATTCGTTTTTTCCGCCATTTCCAACGCATTTTGCCTTTTTTCTTCCAGACTCTTGAACTACGTTTCATTTAGATTTCCTCTACATATATATAGCTTGCCGTAAAATAGAATGGCATATTTAATAGTTTAGGATGATATCAGATAGAAAAACAGAAACAGATTTTTCAAGGATAACATATTGATTTTGTTTTATTTTTTATCCATCCAAACATACTTACATCGAGTGCAATACCATGCAGAAGAAATCCACTCTTGTTTTCCATACATAGGGTTTTTATGGCGAAATAACCGAATGAGTTTAAGATCACATTTTGGACATTTTCCTTTGAATGATTCTTTATACTCTTCATCTCCAATCGGATACAGAAGTGTATCAGAGGCAACCGTATATACATAATCACATTCTGTACAATGCCATGAGATAGGGATCCATTTTCTTTTTCCATCGACTGTTTTATTTTGATATAATCTCACTGCCTTTGACCCACACTTTGGACATTTCTTCCTAATGTCTCACACCACCAACGATCTTCATGATTATCCTATTTATTACCTAAACCGTTAGTTGGTTTTAAAATGTACCTAATAACAAAGACATACATGAAAAACTTTCAAAAATGTTAATACTCTGAAAAGGATAACATTTAACTAATGAGTAATTCAAATTATAAAGAATTTGGGTCTCTACTGGCTCTAGCCATTGTAATGTTTGGAGTCATAGGTCTGGTAATTCTTCTTCTCCGTTTAGATAACATCCTCTCGCCTCTTGAACTACTTTTGATCTTATTTGTACCAACTGTTGTGTTTTTAATTCTCGCTTCAATAATACTGAAAAGAAAAAAGTAGCCTTTTTTTTCTAAATAATCACTTGGCTTTCTATTTTCCGTTTATTTCCTTAGCCGAAACGGGCTTGGAGGGATTCGAACCCTCGACCGATCGGTTAAGAGCCGATTGCTCCACCTAGCTGAGCTACAAGCCCAAAAACAAGAGAGATGGCTGAATTATGTGATGTGTATTAAATTTTTTCTTCTAACTCTTTGATTTTTGATTCGTCAACTTTAGATAGATACTCCGCATCAATTCTATCTGTAATATAGACATCTTTTCCTGCATGATATATTTTAATACCAGCTTTCAGCGCCTTTGCACCATCTATCCGTAAAATAAGCGGCTCTTCAGTTCTCACCCTACCGGCCTCTATCGCTTTTTCTATGCTTCCGCTGAGATGCACTTTTTTCCTATCAATAGGATTTAATCCCCCTTCAAGTATGATGTCTATTTCTTCTTCGGTTACTGGATAAAAAAATTCATCGACATCAGCAGGAGGCAAGTCATCAAGATCCACATCGATGGTATGGCCATAGGTTGCACGTACCATTCCCCCATCAATTTGATATCTACCTTTAGGATCAGAAAGCGCAATAGCTTCAATATGATGATTACGGATCCAATGAAACCCTGATCTACTGACACCAATCGCCTCAACAAACTCAGAAATATCGATCCATCCATGTCCATCTATCATCACACCAAGTTTCTCTGGAAAATGCCGGAGTACCCCTGCCATAATACGGCCCAGTGAATTAAGCTCTTTATCAGTCATTAAGAATTTGCCTTTCTCCTTACATACAGAACATGATTCCCCACGAAAATATCCGTGATCTTTACATTCGGCTAACATTTTTTCAAATCCGTAATTAGAATACGAAGTATAAGTTTTTGTATTTGTTTTCTATTACACGCTTTGGTGAATCATTGGAACAAGAAGAAATGAAGAAACTTGCAGCTGAAAAAGCAGTCGAATATATCGAGGATGGTATGATTGTTGGGCTTGGAACTGGATCAACTGTTGAATTTGCCTTAAAAAAACTAGGAGAAATGGTGAAAGAAGGATTAAAAATACAGGGGATCCCAACATCGCTTAGAACAAAGAAATCAGCAATAAACTATGGTATTCCACTGACAGATTTAAAAGAACATATAGAAATTGATGTAACAATTGATGGTGCTGACGAAGTAGATTCAAACCTTAGTCTAATTAAGGGTGGCGGTGGGGCGTTAACCAGAGAGAAAATCATTGCATATCATTCAAAAAAAGTAATTATCGTCATTGATGAAACAAAAGTTGTGAAACGATTAGGAGTTGACTCTGCATTACCAGTTGAAGTGACAAAATATGGGTGGAATGCTACCATGAAGACCCTTGAAGATCTTGGCTGTACTCCAGAACTTAGAACAATCACAGGTGAACCATATATTACTGATAATCAAAATTACCTAATTGATTGTGATTTTGGAAAAATTGATGACCCAGGACTCCTTGAAAAAGAAATCAATTTAATACCGGGTGTCGTAGAAAACGGGTTGTTTATAGATCTTGTTGATGAGGTAATCGTTGGTAGTAAACAAGGAATTATGACTCTTGAAAGACAAGTTGTGTCACAAGAAGAACTGGGATAACATATTAATAGTATAACCTTACTAAAAATACTGTTGCAATTAAAAAATTGGATGAGAAAACCATTTTAGCGGAAGAACCCCACATAGTTTTTAATATTGCTTGGTTCAAGATATATTACCGTGAGCTCTGCAGCAGTTGTTTCATTGATTCCTTGACATAATAGTTCTTTGTGAAACGCTTTTCCACCCTTTTTTGCGTCACGTTTGAAACGTAACAAAGCCCCTCCAGATCTAAGTAATAAGAGGGGAAGTGATGGAAGGATCATGCCAAATAAACGAATAGTATTGGCATTTCTCTCTTCTTTTTTTTCAGTCATGGTTTTGTCTCACGAGTCTGTTTTTAATCGTGTCCGTGACGTCCAAACTTACCCATCATTTTCCCAAAATTCAAAGTTGAAAGATACTGACTTGTAAGCTCAAATGCTTGCTCATCAGTCATACCAGCCTCCTTGAGCTCTTTGTAGAATGTTGCTGCAGCTTCAGCATATTGTTTCGCACTTTTTGGGCTGTAAAGAAGATCGCTAAGCTCTCTTAGAAGCCTTGGTATTTTTTCTGAGACAACATCTAATATTTCCTTTATTTTTTCTGGGTCAGGCATCCCTTCATGTTTGTTCATATTTCATATACCTCCAATATTATTTTCAAACTAGGTTACGGTGGCCAGCTTATATATTGATGACGAGAAGTTGTGACCACTTCTTGATCACATCTGGTGATAAACTATAGACAGAAAGTGATCTTTTTTGCTTTTTTTCAATAATGTTTTTCTTAGTCAACTCATGTATTTTCCCACGAATGATCCTTCGAGAAGCAGTACCGCGTTTGCTTCGCACAAGTTCTGTAATTTGAGAAACATTCTGCTCGCTTCGATCGAGAAGAACACGGACAATCTCCTTAGAAATCGAATCTTTTACTTCAGGAAGGATAATACCAGGGGTAAGACCACCATGTTCAAGTGAAAGTTGTATTATTTTCAAATAATTTGACGTAGTATCTTGTACTCTTTGAAGCGGTTGAACTAAGATGGAAAGCATCTTTTCAAGTTCTGCGATTCGCTTATTTAGCTCTTTTACTTCCTCAGCTAAGTCTTCGCTCACAAAAAAGCATCATACATCGACTAAAAAGAACTTTTGATTCTCACTTATTAAGGGTACTCAATACTTTTAAAAATAATTGGATAATCTGATATGTTGAGGATGAAGAAACTTAAAACTGCTAAACAAAAGATCATAAATCAACAATTAGAAATCAGAAAGAAAATTGACTCAATAGAATTTGAAGCACATTGGTTCAGACGAGTGTTTCACACGTTTGCAGCATCCTTTCTCATCTACTACATGCTGCCTGATGAACCATGGATTACTACTTTGAAGACATTTCTTGCAGTAGGTATTGTCGTTTTTGTTTTCATCTTGGAATATCTTAGGATAAAAGGAAAAATACGTAGTAGTAATTTTTTTGGACTAAGAATATATGAAGAAAAAAGACCTGCAAGCTACGTATATTTCGGAGTGGCACTATGTATTTTACTTGTTTTCTTCCCTCAACAAATTGCAATACCATGCATTCTTTGCGCATGTTTTTCTGATCCAATAATTGGAGAAATACGGTATCGTTTAGGTAAAAAAAAGGCATATGTCATTGGTTTTTTTGTTTGCATGTTTTTCTTTCTTATTACGTGGTATACAGCAGACATACCGATACTGCTTCTTGCATCACTTCTCGGTGCGTCAGCAGCAGTAGTTGGTGAAGCAAAGAAATTTTGGTTGATTGATGATGATTTTATGATTCAAATACTTCCAGCAATCATACTTCTTCTCCTATGGCAGGGACTAATGTTTGGAGGTATTAACATCTTACCTGCAGAGCTACTTCTTCCCATCTAATGCGAGAGATATGAATGAGAAAAGAAACAGAATATTTAAAAAAAGAAAGCATCAATGTAAAATTACTACGAGCTGAATTATGGTTTGCACCACTTCTTATAATAGTCCCTACTCTTGTGTCTCTTTTTTTGATAAACGACTGGTTTTATAGAGGTTTTTCGAGAGGAGTTTCAACCTATGATGGTGAACTACTACTTGCGATAATTATTCTTGCTGGAAATATACTATTTGATATTCCTTTTATAAAATCCTTAATTACTCTCAGCAGAAAATAGCGTTATTTGACAAACTTT
>JAUWYM010000179.1 GCA_030615845.1 Thermoplasmatota archaeon
CAGGAACCTGAGGCAGCAATAGTCCTTTATAAAATCCTTGTTCGACAATAAGTCCGTCTCTACCGATTTCAATGCTTGATATATAGTCCTGTGGCAGGGTTGCTTTAATGATTTCTGGTTTTGTTAGAATAGTGACTTCAATAATGATATTATTGATTTCATTTTCTTCTAACGGTGGAAAACGAGGATCTCTTGTTGCTGATTTTGCTGCATCAATGATTGCTTCTTTAAGAGGTATGATGGGGAGAGGAACTCCAATACATCCACGTAAATCGTGCTCAGGAAATGTATGAAGAGTGATAAATGTTCCTTGTTTTTCTATAAAAACGCCTCCTAAATCAGAAGGTGGGAGTGTTTTGTTTTTAACGTATTGTTCGACGACATTACGAGCCAATGCAACCGCTTTTATCCCTTCATCCAAGCTAAGCATAGTAAGAAGTATTTACAACAATATTAAATAAAATTTGGTTGGGAGGGTGTTTCTCCTAACTCTCTTTACTAATCTTGTTCGTCTCGCGTCAGTGCAATATCAAAAGATATTGCAACATCGGTATCTTTTGCTTCCAGCAATCCAGTAAATGTATATATTACATCTTGACCGCTTTCGTTAACCAATTCATCAACTGTAACATTATATGATCCTGGCACAAGTTCTACTATGTAGGATCCGTTTTCATCAGACATAACTGAAGCATACTCTGCAGTATTGTTTTCAACTTCTGAATCAGGTAAGAAGGTTATTGTAATATTGTCTATATCTGCACCATTATAGGTCGTACCTCCAGTAACGGTAACTGTTTCTTTTGTCATCAGGATATCGAAGGTTTTTACGCCTTCGCCCATTACAGCAGATATCTGGCCGGTATACAAGTATGCTGCCTCGTGGTCTCCACCGGTATCATCTATTGTAATGTTGTAATATCCGGGCATGATTTTTGCTTCATACGATCCATCTTCTTCCGATGTGACGCTAATTTTTTCTGCAGTGTTGTTTGCAATGGGCTCATCTGGTGAAAAGTCTATTGTGATATCTCCAATGTTTTCTGTTCCATGTTTTGTATACCCACTTACAGCAATTGTCGCATAGGTAATTGAAACATTGAATGTCGTTGTTTCATTTTCTAATAGTGTTACTGTTTCTTCAATTGAATAATCAAGATATCCTGTTGCGCTATTGCGTTTTGTAGCATTAATAATATATCTTCCAGGATCCAATGAGGAAAATGAATAAGTTCCAGTTTCATCTGTTGTAGTTGATTTCACAAGTTTATTTTCTCCATCAAGTTTTGGATAGAGAAGTTCGATGTCTACATTACCCATTTCTTCACCGCTATCATATCCGTCGTTTTCGTTTTCGTCGAAATACACGGTTCCTTCAACTGCTGCAGTCTTTGGTTTTGATATATTATAGCTGTTATTACCAGAAAAGATAAATGCATAGTTTTCATGGATGACGAAATCATCAAGTGTTGCTCGGATCATATAAATACCGGGCATCAAGCCAGAGAGGTTATAATAACCGTTTTCATCTGTTGTCAACTCATTAAAAGTACCATAAACTAATGGTTGCCCGGTCTCTGGATCGGTCTCATCTATCTCCAACAAAGTGATTTCTACATCAGGTAAAGGATCATCGCTAGAAACATTATATGCTTCATCATCGTCTTTGTTTTGATACACATAGCCTTCAAAAGTAGCAGGTTCTATTGTTATGTTTCCTAACTCTCTATAATAGTTTGTGCCATTAATACGCATTGCTTCATCATCGGTGATGGATGCCAACTCCGGGTCACTTGTACTGTTAAACGTGATGGTTTTCATCACAAATGCATTAAGACCCATCTCAGGATATCTGCGAATTTCAAGTGTTATGTTTCCAGCGGGCGCTATCAAACTGAAGTTTCCATTCTCAGTATCAATCTTGTCATGATCTACAAGAAGAGAATCACCGTAAAGGGAAATGCCTTTTCGGATAACTGTTTGAACCTCCAAGGGAACGCCCATAAACTCTACTGACCCGTTTATTAGTGCGCCTTCATAATATTTAGCGATAACAACCGCGCTTATTCCAGATCCATAATAAGGATAGGGTGAAACATATTCTGCAGCAAAATGCTTCATCTCCCAGCAAGGCAGCTGTGAAATTTGCCCTTGCAACGTCTCAGGTATGTTTCCAATATATGTCCTATAAAACATGGTTTTGAAATAATCTGGTTTATTTTCTGGCGTCGTATCAGTAATAGCAATATATCTCAATTCATCATCAGACATTTCATTGAGTTCACTAGCAGTCCATGTTCCATCGTTCCCCATCGTCCCGTCAGAATTAATATGATATCCAGCATATTTCACCACAATGAAATCATCTTCAGGGTTGTAAAACCTTTCTCTTCCTCCCTTTCTAAGGGCATGTAAAACCAGGCTTTTGTCTGCCAAAAACCCAAATATGTTAAAAATTTGAGTGTCGTAGCCTTCAACACCATAATAACGAATGCTAAAGCCTGTTGCCTCTTGGACGTCATGGTAAAGCAAGGTGATGCCTTCATCATCTAGAGTGTTGTTAAAAAGAGCAGTTATATCATGATACAATGCGTTATCTCCATATTGCTCTCCAACCAACAATTCCTTACTTAATTCCTCATCATACTCTTCACCGATGGGAGCATGATATGACGGGGCCTCTGCTGTATGTTCCATCCAATACACGACATCGTTTGTATCATTTTCACCAAGATGGTTTT
>JAUWYM010000033.1 GCA_030615845.1 Thermoplasmatota archaeon
GGTGATAACATGTAGAATTTGGGTCTTGACCTGTATAATGCAAGTGATGAAGGTATTGGAGATGGTAGGTAATTATGAAAATTGAGTGTTTTTATGAAAGATGTGCGGAATATGGGTTAATTATATAGTCGTGTTAACAAGTAGAGTGGGCCCGCCGAGATTTGAACTCGAGTTACCAGCACCCCAAGCTGGAAGGATGCCAAGCTACCCCACGGGCCCAGAATGTAGGACATACATATGATAATTATTGAAAAACTTTATTCGCATCGTATTTGAAATATCTGATACCAATTTATTATTATAAATCTCTCTTAAATTGACTAGTTTGAATATTTTTATGAATTTTTGATCTATCAATTCTTTTAAAGCTACATTTCATCTTAGGTGAGGGCATGAGTTGTACTTTCGCAGATATTTTTTTTTCAAAAAAATGGGAATCAAAATCCATTGCAACACCCACTCCTTCAGGTGGTAAAAGAAAATCTAACTTCAACATGTTATGTCCAACCCTTGATATCTGCCTTTGCGGTTCAATTTTACATATTCCAGTAAGCTTGATCTCTTCTTTACCATCGAGGTAGAAACCATCTACAACACCAGGTGCTTCACAGATGACAAAACCTAAGAAGATTTTACCACCAAAAAATCTATTTATGTATTCTCCTGCGTCACTTTCCATCTTAAATCGCAGATGTAATTTTTCTTTTTTTGTTTCTGCTGTTAACTCAAGATCTGTCGGATAATAAAAATCATAACATTTTGCATATTTGGTTTTATTATAACGAAAACTGATGTTACTAAACTCCTGATAAGTTTTTCCATCTTTAGAGAGAATCAACGTACCGAGTGCAGGACCTTGCATTATCCAAAAAAGAGCGTTTCCATAGAAAAGACTCCATCCGTTATCAAGCAATGCCCACACCCAATCATAACCTAACGGATTGTTTTCAGTACTAAAAGATATTGATTTTGGAATTTGTAATTTAGAGCCTGAAATCCTCCATCCAATAAGTTTTGCATAGGTCGAGACAGTTTTTTTAAACTCTGAAAGATTTCGAAATGGATTGGTATATGAAAAATTACCCCAAACATGTTCATAATACCCTTTACCAACAACTTTAAATTTTTTTTCATCAATATTCATCGTCCCAGAGATTTCTCCTTTTGGGATGAATCCATATCTATAGGATCCAAGACCCATCGGAATATGTCCACCTGTTATTTGCTGTGTCACCCAATGTGGTAACGATTCAGCATGATACCATAGATGTAATTCGATGTTTTTTTCTTGATTTTTGATCTTCATCTCGTAATCTGGATACAATCCCTTCAGAAAACACTCTTTGAATCTCACCTCAAAACAATCTTTTTTTGATTCAAGTTGTTTTGAATCATTTCGAGTACAATATAAAAAATGCTTTCCTATTTCTCGATCGAAAAGACTTAAATTGTACAGAGAACCAATTTTTTTAGGTTTTGTCTGAAACCATTCGCTAAACGTCGTTTTTAAACTCCATTTTTTGTTATCTTCAACGGTCTTAAAAAAAGCCTCAGTGCACCACCACTCAATAATACTTGGAAAATGCTCTCTTTCATCCTCTGGTGTCCATGGACATGCTGGTTGCTTTGTATTATTCATATTTGTCTGATGATATACCAAAGGATTAATTAAATATTTACTGAACGAATTATTCTAAGAAATATGTTGCATTCAATAAATTAAAGATTTAAATCAGATAGTTATTACTATCAGCTGCAACGAGGTTGTTTTATTGACAATAAATGCAAAACCCAACATTACACTAAAAGACAAGATATTTGCCCATATTGAAGCATCACGACCGTATACTGTTATTTGGTGTGGGCTTGTTAGCCTTGCAGGAGCATGTATTGCTTTTAAAGATTTCCCGCCACCAACTACTGCAGTTCTTGTTACAATTATACCTATGATGGGGTGGACAGCAGGGCTCTACTTAACTGATTTTTTTGATAGAAGACTTGATTTGATACAGAAACCTCATCGGCCGATTCCTTCAGGAAGAATTCATCAAAATGAAGCATTAGCTATAGGCGGCATATTTGCAACATTAGGTTTTTTATTATCATTTCTCCTAGGGATTTACAATGTTCTAATAGTTTTTCCAGTTGCAGTACTTGTTTTTACCTATGCAAAATTTACGAAATCACAAGGAATAATTGGAAATATTAATAGAGGAACAGTTATTGTCGCCGCCTATTTTTTCGGAGTTTTCTCCACAGGTCAGCCAATAGAATCAATCCCTCTCTACATATGGTTGCTCTCGGTAATGTTTTTTGTTCATGACACAAACAGCAATCTTGTAGGAGCAATACGTGATATGTGGGGAGATAAGGAAGGAGGATACAAAACAATACCAGTGAAATATGGTACTAAAAAATCAATATATATCTCTCTTGTTCTCAGCATCATTTATATGTCGCTGATAATGATTCTCATAAATCATTTCAACTTTTTACAATATCCCTATCGATTTTATGTTCTCTTTTTCTTCGCCTTTCTTGTTCTTTGCTGTATGTATCTTTTGATTTTTACATCAAAAAAAGAGATAGACCGGCACAAAGCACTTGTTGCCCATAAATTTTTTATTGCAGAACGAATAACGCTTGCATCTGCATTTATTGCTGGGATGATACACTCACTTATGCTTTCCATCTTAATATTTATTGTAGCAATAAGTATTTCTCTTATTGCACAGCGCTCACTGAGAAAAAGATATGAATTTATGGAGAAAACATGAAGTGTTTAGTGACAGGAACAACTGGATTTATTGGAAGTGCTCTAAATAAAAGATTGGTGCGAGAAGGCCATTCAGTCAAGGCAATGATTCATAAAAAAAAGCCAAAATATATGGATGATGCTGTTCACTACATTTTGGCAGATATAACAAATCCAGCAAGTTTGAAATCTATAATTGACGACATTGATGTTGTGTTTCATTGTGCGGCATTAGTCAGGGATTATGGGCCAAAAAAAGACTTCTTCAAGATTAATGTTGAGGGAACAAAAATTCTTGCAAACCTCTGTAAAAATAATATAGAACGATTCATTTTTTTAAGTCACATTCAATATGAATCTGAAAGGTCTTCAAGCTATTATACTCTTTCTAAGATACAAGCAGAGAACTATCTTTTAAAAAAATATAAGGATGAAAAATTCCCTTCTGTAATTATTCGTCCAGGAAATGTCTATGGGCCAGGAGCAACAATCTGGGTGTTAAGACCAGTACAGGCAATCAAATCAAATCGTATTACGCTCATTAATGGAGGAAAGGGCATATTTCATCATACATATATTGACAACATTCTTGATGTCCTGATGGCTGCAATGCAAAATCATAATGCTATTGGTGAATCATTTGATGTAACTGATGGAGATCATTCGATTACTTATGGTACATACTTTAATGACCTTGCTAAATTAATTGGAAAACAACCAATTACAAAGAACCATTCAAAAAATACAGCGTTATTTTATGCAAGATTAATGATGGTGATGCATACGCTCTTTCGGATTAAACCGCTGATAACTCCCACTGCTGTCGATATTTTTACCAATAATAAGAAAATTTCAATTGAAAAGGCAAAACAACTTTTAGGTTATGAACCAAAGATTAATTATGATGAAGCAATGAAACAAATTCGAAAATGGCTACAGGAGGAAGACCTTATTTGAGTGATGCCAAAATTTAAAGATATGTAGCATATTTGATGCAGGACTGTTTAGTATGTTAAGAAGAATAACGGAAAAATTTTTTTCATTATTCATATATATCTTCTATAAGCAGATCGGGACGAAATTTCGAACGGATGCGTTTAAATTTTTTTGGGATATCTTTTTTGTAGTTTTTGAAAAAGCAGGTTTTAGATTTGACGTCATATCAAGTAATTACATCAAGCTGTATACTGATCTTGTTGAGAAAGAAATCAGCATGGCAAAGATCTCCTCAAAAGATCGTATCCTTATCATGGGATGTGGTTCTCTACCTGCAACATCTGCTCTTATTGTAATTAAAACAAAGGCAGACATCGTCGCAATAGATACTGATCAAAGAGCAGCACAAGAAGCATCTCAGTACTTTAAAAATCTCAATCTGAATGGTAAAATTACGGTGGAACATGCTGATGGCCTCAAGTATCCTGTGGATGAATTTGACGTCATATTTGTACTTCATGGCGTACGACAACAAAAAGAAGTTTTGAATTATCTCGCGGAAAACATACAGGATAAAACAAGGATTATCTTTCGAACTGTCTGCGATGAAAAGGGTAAACCATCAGGCAAGTCCCTTGACGTATCCCACCTTTTTTCAGTGGAAGACTGCGTGAGATCAGAATATTTAGGATCTGTTGATTCTTTGCTTTTATCAAAAAAGTGATAAAGGACTGATTAATTGCCCTTCTTTTTAGTCTAAGCGTGATGTTTCAATCGATTCGGTGTTTTACCTTTGAAATAACAACTTTTACGTAATCTAATCGCTCGTCTTTTTGTATTTCATCAACTTCGTGTACAACAATATTGACACCGTGACCAATTTTTTCAGAAAATCGCTTTCTCAATTCTTCAAGTACCGTCTTTACTGGTGGGCATTTGTTTCTTAGTTTTTCATCTATAACAATTAATATCTCAATTTCATCAACCTTTTGTTGAATGATCTGAAACTGTTTAATTTTATATGTTTTATATTCCTCCATAATCTTAGCAGGTATGCCAGTAACTGTAAGAGGCGATAGCATTTTTTTATTTGGTAAGATAATAAGATCTGTAGATCTTCCTTCAATCTGCTTTATGGTTTGAGCAGGTATTGTGCAGCATGTCTTTTTTGTTGTTGGTGTGACGATATCCTCAATTCCTATGTATCTGATTATTGGTGTGCCTCCCCCATAGAGTTTTGTTACAACAAGTCGACCTGGTTTCTCAGATGGAACTGGTTGGTTTTTTTCATCTAAAAACTCAAGAAAGACAAAATCAGAATGAACATGGTAATAGTTTTCTTTATTGCATTGAAATGCAAGTGGTCCTGCTTCTGTTGTACCATAGGTATCCATAACTTTTGCGTTAAAGCTGTTTTCCACATATGTTTTTGTGTAGCTGTCGAGCATCGCGCCTCCAGAAGTAATACAGGTAAGCGTTATGTTTCTGCCATAGCCATTGTTTTTCAAAAACGCTAGTTTTCTTAGCATGTTTGGATCAGAGGAAAGAAACTCTGGTTTAAACTCATCAATTTCTTTCATTATCTCCTCAGGTTTTTTCCCGATGTCGATATATTTTATGTTTTTCAGCGACATAAATCTTTTAAGAAACGGCAGAGTGCTTTGACCAAAAACCGTATATTCTATACTGCCTGGAACGGTATCGATAACCATTATGATCTTTGTTGTCTGCCATCTTCCTCCATATGCCTTGAGACTTCGTACAAAGGCAATGAGGCTTTTTATCGCTGAAAAAACGTCAACATAGACAAACACTGGTTTTCCTGTGGATCCAGAAGTTGATAAAAGAAAATTATGTTCTGTATCAAATCCTTTAGGTATGATTCGATCAGGATAGTTTTCTCGTAAATCATCTTTTGTGATGAATGGAAGTTTTTTGATGTCACCGATTCCTTTTATATCGTTTGGATGAACCCCTGCTTCTTTATATTTCTCATGATAGAGTGGTACAGTATATGCATATTTCACTATCCTTTGGAATGCTTTATCTTGATATTGTTTCAGCTGTTTGTTGTCGATACGCCATATTCTGTCTACATCAGAAAGATAACTTTTTGCGATACGTAGGAGAAATACAGGATTTGTGAAAGGCTTTATTGTCATTAGATTTCCTTTTCGTTTCTTTAATGATTGATTATCTCGCAATATATAAATCTGTCTTTTTGTTTCTAAGCAAGAAAGCCTGTTTAAAAAAATCTTTGGTATCTTATCAAGTAAAGAAAGGATAGTATGAGTGGTTTTACATTAATTAAGAGCTTCATACAGTGCCGAGTAAACGAAAAAAGATCCCGAGAAAAAATTTTACAGTTGCAAGAGAAAAAACTCCGTAAAATGATAAAGTTTGCGTATAAAAAATCTTCATTTTATCGAGATTTCTATAGTTCTAAGGGTATTTCTGAAAAAGATTTGAATACAATAAAAATCGATGAGTTGCCTGTTGTTGATAAAGACATCATTATGGATAATTTTGATGATGTTGTTACAAAAAAAGATATCACAAAGCAAAGACTCATGAGTTTTCTTGAAAAAAACAAGGATCCAAGCAAGTTATATCTAAATAAGTATCATGTGGTGCATACGTCTGGATCCTCTGGGAAAATTGGAGTTTTTGTCTACAGTAAAAAAGATTGGGACAGTTTCTTTCCGTATATTACAAGAATATTTGATTTTAAATTTAAAAAAAATAAATCTGCTTTTTTTGGTGCTGCAGATGGACATTTTCTTGGCGTCAGCTTTAGTGTCTGGTTAGGCATCGGTCTTTCGAGGTTCTTTGTTGATTCGCTTATACTTGATATCACAAAGCCTTTAGAGCTTCATATTGAAAAATTAAATGCATTCCAACCAGATATTTTAGGGGGGTATTTTACAGGGCTTAAGATTCTTGCTCAAGAGCAGGAGAACGGAGCATTACAGATACATCCAGACATCATTGTTAACTGTGGAGAAGGCATCATTTCAAAAGATAAGAGATATATTGAAGAAATCTTCGGTGTCTCTCTGATAAATCTTTATGGGCTTGCTGAATGTGCGGTGATGGGGGTAGGAAAAAATGTGTATGATGGAATTTATCTTATGGATGATCTTGCTCTTGTGGAAATAAAAAAAGATCATGCTCTTCTCACTAATCTTTTTAATAAGACACAACCGCTTATTCGATATAAGATAAATGATTTTTTTGAGGTAAAACTTGATACCTGTGGGAAACTACCGTTTACTCTTGTTGATAACATTGTCGGGCGAAGTGAAACTATGCTTTGGCTTGAAAATAACGAGGGTAACATAGATTTCATTCATCCGATTGTTATTGCAGAATTTTATGTAAAAGGTCTTGATAAGCTTCAGCTTGTTTTAAAAGATAAAAAATCATTTGATTTTTTAGCAGTAATACCAGATAAGGATAAAGAGCGTGTGGTTAAAAAAATCAAAGAAGAGCTTGATAGAATTCTGTTGGAGAAAAATTTTACCGATGTACAATATCAAGTAAAGGTTGTAGATAATCTTTCTGTTGATCCTAAAACCGGAAAATTTAAGCTTATTGTAACAAACAACCAGTGATATTTAAATAATATCAGTCATATATAATATATAAGATTGATGGAAGAACATGATATTTTATGGCTTGAAATTCGTAGACAGATTTTTAATTTTATTTTGAAATATCCAGGTTTACATCTGCGAGAAATCTCTAGAAAATTAAATATTCCAAAGACAATGCTTAACTACCATCTAAAGTATCTTGAAAAAGAGAATTTTTTACTAGCAAAATCTGACAATAGATATACTCGTTATTATCCTACAAAAAAGGTAGGAAATAATGATAAAGAAATCCTTGGTCTTATGAGACAAAACCTTCCTCGCAGGATTATCTTGTTTTTGTTCCTC
>JAUWYM010000137.1 GCA_030615845.1 Thermoplasmatota archaeon
AAATATTTTGATAGCCGAGAGGATGTTGTTTCTGGCTGGTTGGATAAACATTTTAAGAATGGAAAATTTCCAAATAATACTATTATTGGATAATTCCAAAGATATTTTGAGGTTTCTACCATTATATCTCACAATGTTTCAAACTATTAGTTTTATAAAGAAAAAGATGTTAAGAAATTGTAGCAGAAGTAAGAAAAATATGAAAATCGCCATTACAATGGATGACCGGAGGTATAAAAAATGAAAATAGTAATAAGTGCAACTGGAAGAGATATAGAGAGTAACATAGACGCAACATTTGGTAGAGCACCTTTTTTCTTGATTGTAGATACAAAAACCAAAGAAGAAAAAGTAATTGTGAATAAAGTAGTAGACCGCCCAAGCGGAGTGGGAGTTACAGTCGGGAATATAGTCGCAAAAGAAGAAATAGATGCTGTTATAACTACCGATATCGGGCCATTTGCATTTGAAACATTTGAACAATGTGGAATAAGGATGTATCAAGGCGAAGGTAAAATAATCGATGCTATTCGACAATTTGAAGAAGGAAAACTATCAGAAATAACAAAACCAACAGTACCAAGGTATACGGGTTTGAAGCGAAGAAAAAAGAGGCAAACAATATGAGGCAGGATTATTCGTACGATGTCAGGCGAACGGATGGTATTTCAATATAAAAAACCTCATCATAATCCTGTTTCTTCTTTTGGAAATAGAGGGAGTTTTGGTTAAAATAGTAGTGGTTTAAAGACTACGTGTATGTCTTCCTCTTTCGTCTTCCATTTTCCCTGTTTTCCTCTTCAAGTTTATTAAGTTTTGCTGTTAGCTTTCCAATTTTTTCCATACCAGATTTATATTTTTTATCTGCTTGCATTTCTTGATAGTTTTTATGTGTTTTTTCTTGACTGGTTTCCCACAATAGTTTATCTATTTCTTTTTGTAGAGATTCATATTTTTTGTTCACTTTTTCATCTCCTTCAATCCTTGTTTTGCTAATTTTTAGCGTGTTATTTTTTAACATTAATTGTATTTAAACTTAATGTGTCAAAATGTCAAAATGAAAAAAATATGACTCAAGAGCGTTGTTTTTTCTATAAAAAGTAGATAATTTATTAAATCAGGTAATTTTCATCTTATTTTATTACAAACCCGCTTACTTAGGTACTGTTGGTTTTGTTATTTTCGTTAGTTTTCCTTCTGTAAATTGCTTAATAGCATCATTTATTTTACCCTCTGCTTGATACATCTTTATTCCATATTGTTCAAATATTTCAAATGCTCTGGGTCCAATATTAGCAGTTATGACAGCATCTATCCCTTCATTTGCAGCTATTTGCCCTACTGTAGCTCCGATTTCACTTGGGCGGTCTCTGATTGTGTTCACCAAAGCTCTTAGTGAATTGGTTTCCATATCAATAATCAAGAAGAAGGAGCATCTATGAAATATCGCGTCTATATTACTTTCTAAATCTTTACCTGTTGCACTAATTATTATTCTCATTTTAATCCCTATCTATTTATTATTTATTACAATTTTTATTTTCCTAAGACTTTAATCATTGCAAGAATTTGTCCATCAGTGAAACCTAGATGACTAATAGCGCCATTTAGACAAGCAGCTGAACATGAACCGCATCCTTTACAGAGAGCTTCGTTTACACTAGCGACTACCACCTTATTACCAAAACGATCTATTTCTTTAAGCTCTATAGCACCATATGGACAAGCATCAACACAGAAACCGCAGCCACGACACAGGTCTTCATTCACATTTGCAATAGTTGCTTCGATCTCTAGTTGTTTTTTAGAAAGTATATTACATACTCTAGAGGCAGCACCGCTAGCCTGAGCAACAGTATCAGGAACATCCTTTGGGCTCTGACAGCAACCTGCAAGAAAGATGCCGTCTGTAAAGGTATCCACAGGCCGAAGCTTAGGATGCGCCTCTAGTAGGAAACCATCTGCACTCTGATTAATGTTCAATATCCTAGTGAGCTCCTTTGTATCCTCCCTTGGAACAATACCTGTTGCGAGCACGACAAGATCAGCCTCTGTATTAGGATGGCCCTTAGCTTTAACCACGACCTTCTTGCCTTTTTTTGTCACCTCAATAGGATCATCAAGCTCTCTCCGTCGATAGGTGATGCCTTCTCCCTGCACCCTGTTATAGAACTCCTCGAAACCCTTGCCGAATGCTCTAACATCTGTATAATAAACAATTAATTCTGCGTCAGGGATTTTATCTTTCACTAGATGAGCTTGTTTCGCAGTGTACATACAGCATACCCTGGAGCAATACTCATTGGTTTTCTTATCCCGTGAACCCACGCATTGAATAAACACAACCTTTTTTGGTTCTTTACCATTAATCTCAATGTGTCCTTCTGTAGGACCAGAAGCAGAGACGAGACGTTCAAACTCCAAACCTGTGATAACATTCTTGTATTTACCATAACCATACTCAGGTTTGGCCATTGGATCAAATAGATCAAAACCAGTTGCGACAACAATAGCACCAACATCTAGATCAATTAATTCCTCTTCCGCGTCATGTTGTATTGCATCGGCTTCACAAGATTCTACGCATTGTTTACAGATAGAACAAATATTGCAACTCAGACATCGTTCAGCTTCTTTAATCGCCATTTCTTCTGTCATCTCTTGTTCTACTTCTTTAAAATTATGAATTCTTTTTTCTACTGGAAGTGTGGGGAGTTTTATACGTGGTTGTTTTTCTATTTCTCTTTCAGGAAGCGGAGCGACTATGGGTTCCTTCTTTATCCTTCCTATCTTCAAATCTTCTCCTCTTAGATGCCGATCAATAGATATTGCTGCCTCATGACCCTTTGCAATAGCCTGTATCACAAGCCCAGGACCTTCAACAGCGTCACCAGCAGCAAAAATACCTGGAACGTTCGTTTGTTGTGTAATCCCATCAACCTGAAGTAATCCACCCCTTGTAACAAGTACGCCATCACCAGCCTTCAACAATGTATAATCTACTTCCTGTCCAATTGCAACAATAATAGTATCAGTTTCAAGGATAGACTCAGTATCTGGTTTCACCCGTGGATTAAATCTACCATCAGGGTCAAAAACAGAGGTACACTCTAAAGTTTCTACACCTACAGCTTTACCACCCACTCCTATGATTCTTTTTGGCATACGACGTGTATGAAGAATTATGCCTTCTTCTTCAGCCTCCTTTATCTCACGTTTAAATGCCGGCATCTCCTCTCTAGATTCGACACACATGATATGAACTTCTTCACCGCCAATCCTCAAAGCTGAACGCGCAACATCAATTGCAACATTCCCCCCACCAACAACAGCTACTCTTTTTCCGATCTCAATTTTTTTACCAATACTAAGTGCCCTGAGAAATGCTGTAAATCCATATACCCCTTTTAAATCAAGACGTTCAGTCGCTATCGGTACAACACCATTCTCCCTATGAACTTCTAATTGCACTGAAGTTTCTGCAAGTGAAGATAAAACAGACATCTGACCAATAGCAGAGATAACAATATCAGCATCCAGAGTAAACGTAGAACCTTTAATAGGTATAGGTCGTCTTCTCCCTGACTCATCAGGTTCACCTAGCTTCATACGTTGACATTCAATACCAACGACTTTCCCCTTTCCTCCAAGAATTCGTGTAGGAGCTGCCAAATAGTAAAATGAAATCCCTTCTCTCTCACACTCAGCAAGTTCTTCCTTTTTCGCTGGAATTTCAG
>JAUWYM010000138.1 GCA_030615845.1 Thermoplasmatota archaeon
CTGATGGGAAGGTGGATGGATGTTTAAATAGGATATTGTATATCCTACTTTAATCGAGAAAAAAAATCTAATGTGACAAAGTCAAGCTAATTAGATCAAAAAATTAAAAACATTTAAAATAATGTTGATATCGCATACATCATCAAACAACTAATCGAATCAAAAAAGAAAAATTAGACTATAATAGTGATTATCTCACTTCTACAACGTGAAGCGATTAGTTAGTTATCATTCATTCAGTCTCTTGTAGAAAAACACTATGATAATTACATACTGTTTGATAAGTTGTATCGTATTTCTTAGCTATTCCTTTCAAACTCAAATCAGTATCATTAAAAAACTCTGTCATAATCATATCCTTCTTAGTTTGTACTCTAGTAGATTTACTCATTTCTTTTTTTAACTGTTTAATGATGTTGATGCCAAGACTCCCTTTTCTTATCTCCAAACTGTTGATAGGAGAACCATCATCACGCATAGATAGGCGTTTGTAACACTCCGTTAAGTCTAAGTCCATATCAAAGTAGGGTATATCCTTACCGTCATAAGGCAGATGAGTCTTTGATATGTAGTGGTATTCATCAGCTTCTGCAACTTCGAATCTCGTTGAAGATTCTCCAGTAAAATCATCGACAAATTCAACCGCAGTGGCTATAGTAAATGCTCGATTACGATTGCTGTATTTGCGTACTTTCATTTCAAATTGAACAATCTTCTCTCTCAAAGTCGGAGTTATTGATGTCTTCTCCTGTGTAACTAATAGAAATGAACTGCTTAGATGCCGAATAATAAAAGCGATCTGTTCCCAGCTCTTAGCTTCTTTACTCATTGTAGATTTTGACGATATGTGGATGCCTGCCTCATCGAGGACAACTGTATTCCTTTCAGTTGTTAATAATCCAATAAACAAATCACTTAGCGACCTTACTGTATGAATTGCCTGTGGTTTTTCCCAATACCAATCTTCCCAATTCTTAACGTATGCTAATTTACCCTTCTCCATCGCTTCTGGTATATCTTTTCTTTTAAAATATCCAATATTAGTATACACATCATATCCACGAGCAACAAGAAATTCCATAAATTTGTTGGCTAAGTTGGATTTACCACCCTCTGGCAAACCAATTAAAGTTGAAATTACCCCTTCTCTGAAAACGAGAAGAACGAATTTGTCTTTTGGCAACTTTCTAGGTTCTGTTTGTTCCATTTTTATCAATCAAATACCGATTTAGGTTGCTTGCTAGTTGATTTGTATCCTTTGCTTGCCCCACTCATAACTGCTGTTCTCGGCACTGTGCCAAAACCTGTGTGTTCAACTTTACTCATAAACAACTCTGGAAGGTACTCTTGCACCATCAGTAACCATATATCATCTGCTTCTGGGTCTATTTCATTAGGAAATAAAATTGTTGTTAAGTAACCACACAGCGTTTGTTCAATATCATCTAATCTACCTTGACTGTAAAATGTTATGATACAAAACCACTTAGCACAATTTTCACGATAAGTTATATCATCACCTTCAGCATTGATATCTGCAACCCTGCCGTCTTTATCCCTGAATGTTAAATATATTGATGCTTTGAAGTCATCTCGGATTTCGCCCCACATAGTGCGGATCATCGCACTCATTTTTTGTTCAAATTCTAACAGGCTTGGTGTTGCCATTATTTATCACTATCCAGTTCAGGAAAATCGTTGTCCTTTACAAACACGGAATGTTGAGGGTGTTTTTTCTCCCAAGCTAACAAATATTCATCCAAAGCAACATTTATAGCACCTGCTTTTGTTATATGCGTTGCTCCAACATATCGTTCCAATCTTGCCAATAAATTCATAGGAACAGAACATATTATTTGCCTACACTCTACTTTTTTGCGTGGTTTCCTTTCAATCATTATATATCATCTCTAACGTAGCGCATTACTACTTAACTACTTTTCTTTTTTATTTCCTCTTCAGCAATACCATAGCGTGTCGTTGCTAGCCGAACTAGAAAATGACGATAGTTAATAAGCGATGGTTCTCTTGGTATCAACGGCTTCTGCTCTGGGTGTATTACATAGATAGTATGGTCGTCGAAGTGATTGATGTTTTCTCTTACTTCTCTATCTAGTTGCTCACTTGAAACATTGGTTTTTTGCATTATCAACTGTTTTATCCTGTTTATTTCTTGTGACACTTTCTCGCTGTTAATTATTAAAGATTTATTTCCACACTCCAAACAGAGCGTAAAACATCCGTTATCTCTTTTTCCAGAAGTTGGGCTAGTCATTGTGTTAGAACTACCACATTTCGAGCATCTTTTTTCTAAATCAACAGTTTCGGTATCTTTTTTATTGAGTTTTTTCATGTTTCATTCACCATTTTCATTTATATAAGCTGACAAAAAATCATAATGCGTGCCAGCATCGCAAGCTGTAATTGTGATATTGTGACTTATGAATTTCTCCATGTATCCTTTATCGAAGTATTGAAATATATAAGTAGTGTTGCCCAATTTCACATCCCAATGAGAGCTGTTTCTCTCAAAACCCAGCAAAGTGCCCGTCAACTCAGCTTGATATTGTTTGTCACAGCTTGGAGGCAACATTATAAACCACATCATTCCAATAATAATAACGATCACAGCTATAAGAATAACAACACCACCGACTGTAAGTTGAGCATCGTTTCTCATACCAAACTCCTCAAATACACTAAAATTATTGTCAACGCATATGAAGTGGGTAGCCAGAGATTCCAAAATATATCTGAAATTGTTATTTTCATTCTCATAGGTACTCGATCCACCATCCGCTTTCGTATACCACCCATATTGTAATTATTATTGTGATGATAATCATCAGCAAAACAATTGGATTTTCAAGCAACGGAACAATATGCTTTCCTATTAAGATTGCACCTACTAGAAGACAAATAATCGCAACGCCCATGAACAGCGGAAATATCCACATTCCATATATAGCAGACAACGGTAACAATATGAATATCTCATCCAATGGTGAAATAAGCAATAATCCTATTGCAAAGAGAATCATTCCGATTTTTAGCATATTGCTGTTACTCCTATCACGATATATTTAAAAGAATGGGAGGTGTTTAATCTTATAGACTCCCAATGTTGTTTCCCATTCTCATTTATGTTACTATTCAATCTCATGTTAATCTGCTACTCCTTTTGTGTTTATCTTTATGTTTCCCTAAATTTAGGGGGACATTAGATTGGAATCCCTTTTGACCTTTTTTAGGAAAAGTAACTTTATATTTTTCTTTTGATCTCTGTTTCTCAATCGATTTAAGATGCTGTTGTTTCATAATTTTATTTCGATATTGATATTTTCCCCTACGACCCATTCACCATCCTCCTTTTTGATAGATTGAACATAAGATCTCATGAAACAACCTCCTTGATGTCAATCCATCCGTCTGCATTTCTCACCTTCTTTCTCACTCTTTTAACTTTATATTGTGTACGGCAAAAGGGGCATGATGGGATTTTCGGTTTGGAACCCACATGTGAAAAATCCCCATTGCAATATCCGCAGTGAAAAAATCTAATGATGTTTTTCAGCTCCTTTTACTTTCATTTTTTATATCCTCTCTCTTTTTAGTTTACCATTGCAGAAACAATCCCTCTCTTCTATCTGATTAGGCATTATTGCCTTACAGTTAGGGCATTCATAGTAATCACCATCTACGGTTTTTACGATGTAAA
>JAUWYM010000187.1 GCA_030615845.1 Thermoplasmatota archaeon
TGTCTCTTAACCGATTTTCTCCTTACTTCTTAACTCATTCAGGATAGGTGGATGCCGGATGCTGAAAGTTAAGGAAACAGTTAAATTAATTGTGTTTTTTGAAAATCAAGAAGGCGGCCAGAGAACAGCCTAGTATTGATAGCTCAAAATTATTCTCTTCATTTTTATTTTGACATTCTACTGGAATTATTATTTCTCTTTCTTAATCCATTTTTCAATATGGGGACTATCATTACTTTCAAAACCATAACGATCAAGCAATGTTTCCCTAGTTTTTTTTAGTTTCTGTTCCCTAGTCGAAAACTTAATAATTTGTTTAGGAGCTTTAAACTCTATCTGAATCGCTTCAGAAACAAGTTTATCTTGATAAACAAGACAATCTGCAACATTTTTATTTGACTTCTTCTTCAAAAGTTTCTTAATTTCATCACTCATCGTACAGGATGCCTCCATACATACCCTGGTGAGTCGCCCAATGTTCATACATCTCATTGTATTTCTTTTCGTAATCTGGGGAGTAAAACTCCTCGTCAGTATACGTCTTACCAATCTGCCTATCCAACCGACGCACACGATCGCCGTATGTTAAGTCAGCACCCTGAAGTCGATCCCAATCGACAAGATCATAAGGAACACCCTTGCTCTTCGCCCGTTTAATCAATGCCCTCGATTCAATGTAATTTTTGTTTTGAGTTGTCCTCATAACGTAAAGAACTGCATGTCGCTCCTCAGATTTCTCTCCTATGGATTTCTTTAACTTCCGATGACCTACGTTGATGTCCTTAATGTCATGTTCAACATGATCTCTCTGCTCTTCCGTCTCTTCTATCTCATCATCTAATTTTTTATCCCGCTCCTTTAGTTCGTCTAAAAGTTTCTTTGCATGACTTTCGGTTTGTTTCACAGACCATTCATTTTTTATTGTTGTCTTAGAAAGATCTATCTGGACTTGTTGTCTATGACGTATTTCTTGGTTAAACCGTTTTATTTGTCTTCTATCCCAGTCATCAAATTTGATAGCAAAAAAAGCCTCAAATTTCTTTCGCAGCCTATTTCTGTTAAGGAGTTTGCAGATGTGACGACAATGTTTTTCTGTTAAACTGTTAACCCGGGTTAACACTTCTTGGATTTCGTTAGGTAATTCCAACAATTGAAGTTTATATCCGTAGTATGCATTGCTTTTCCCATATTTCTTTGTCAGATTACGTGTTGAGCATTCTTTTTTCCCATATTTATCCTGCATGTATTTGTAGCGTCGTGCTTCGTCAATTGGATTATAGTCTTTACGTTCATTGTTATCGATAAAGGATAAGTTTCCAGTTTTCTCATCTGAATGTTTATTGGATTGATTTAGGCTTGTAAGATTTCCAAGACTAGAGATAGGATTGTATCCAGTTTGTATATCAGATAAATTTATAAGTTGCATCTCCAAGTTATAGAATTTCATTTGTTTTTTTTCTTCCTTCGTTTCTAGTAACGCCACCATCACTGTCGAATATTTAAATCTTTTTTTTATTTTATATAATCTTTAATATTATGGAATTTCTTATTATTATTATATAAAAATATTTCATTAAATCATCTAGGCATTAATGCGAAACCCAGAAGAGTTTTACGTAGCCAGTCATTTACTAGACACAGTTGCTACTTCAATTAATCAAATTTTTAAAATTGTCAATAATCATCTTATAAAAAACCGATACGATTATCGCTCAACCATGCGTGTTAACAGGAGACACCCATGAGCTTTTAAACTACATTTATATCATGTAGGTTGTTGTCATGTTTTTGAGTGCCATGAGAAACCATAAAATTATGGGATACTGACGCCAAAATCCCACGATTTCATGGGGTTTACGAGGCAATACAGAATGCTAGCAAAGTGGGAAAAAGAGTGTATCGAGAACAAAAGTCACCATACGTCTGATGCGTTATGGAACAGCCGTGAAAAATCCCAGCAGGCCATAAAAGATTTAAAGTTCTTAATTGAAAATTTTGATAAATTTAAAAACTTCGATGAAGTTGTTACAGAAAAACAGCTAGAATATCTCAAAAAACTATTACACCAGAAGAATAAAAGAATGGAGCAATATGAGGAGACGACAGTGTGGTCTTTTCCTATCAGTAAGGCTCCTAGTGGCCACAGTTTTTTTGGACATTCGCCACCGCAGGTTCTTGAGAACTTGCTTCATTTCCTTACCGAACCAGGAGATCTCATCCTTGATCCAATGGCAGGATCGGGGACAACAATTGATGTTTGTAAGAAGCTAGGATATCCGTACAAGGTATATGATTTAAGTCCGTATTGCAACAAAATTAAAGAAAATGATGCGACAAAAGGGATACCGTTACCGGATGATAGCGTTGATTTCATATTCTGGCATCCACCATACGGAAAACTCCATCCATACTCCGGGAAAGAGACAGATTTGTCGAATGTTGATAACTTTGAAGAAATGTTTGAAGTAGTAACCAAACATCTCTATCGTGTATTAAAAAAAGGTAAATATATTGCAGTCCTCATCGGAAACCATTGGGACAAAAAGGCATATAAAGTAATTCCACACGGTATAACGACATATAACATTCTCAGTAAATATTTTATGTTATACGACGAAGTAATCGAAATTATCCATGGTGCA
>JAUWYM010000068.1 GCA_030615845.1 Thermoplasmatota archaeon
TTTTAGAATTGTGGTTTGAGCAGTAAAGCTAAATATTGAAAGTATTAATATAGTAAATTGATTAGGTCCTTAGAATGACACAAATCTCTGAAGCGAAACAAGGGAAAATAACAAAGCAAATGAAAGATGTTGCTAAAAACGAAAACATCGATGTAGAAATAATTAGAAGAAGAGTTGCTTCAGGTAAAATTGTTATTCCTTTCAATTCGATTCATTCTCCGAAATCATTAGGTATTGGGAAAGGACTGCGAGTGAAGGTAAATGCAAACATTGGGACTTCTAGAGAACATTGTGATATTAAAGAGGAAGTTGAGAAGGCAAAGGTTTCAATGGATGCAGGTGCCCATGCAGTTATGGATCTTTCAACAGGTGGAGATCTTGATAAAATCCGCACCTCTCTTCTTAAAACAGTAGATGTTTCCTTTGGAACGGTTCCTATATACCAAGCAGGAATTGAGGCAATCGAGAAACGAGGTTCTATTGTTGATATGACAGAGGATGATATGTTTCATTCGGTAGAGAATCATGCAAGACAAGGAGTTGATTTTGCTGTTGTGCATGTCGGTATTACAAAAGAAAGTGTAAGAAGACTGCAAAGACAAAAACGACTGATCCCTATGGTTTCTCGTGGCGGAGCGTTTCATATGGCATGGATTTTGCATAATGAACAGGAGAATCCGTTGTATAAAAACTTTGATTATTTGCTGGAGATTGCAAAAGAGTATGATCTTACCCTTTCGCTAGGGGATGGCATGCGATCTGGAGCGGTCTATGACTCCAATGATAGAGCAAAATTCCAAGAGTTGCTTATAATTGGAGAGCTTGTTGAAAAAGCTCGGGAAAAAGGTGTGCAGACCATGGTTGAGGGACCTGGACATATGCCTCTGAATGATATTCAGTCTAACATTGAGGTGATGAAAAAAGTGACACGGGAGGCTCCCTATTTTGTCCTTGGTCCTCTGGTTACTGATATTGCTCCAGGGTATGATCATTTTGTCGGTGGAATCGGTGGAGCTCTTGCAGGTTTTTGTGGTGCTGATTTCCTCTGCTATGTAACACCTGCAGAACATCTGTCCCTTCCAGATAAAAATGATGTAAGAGAAGGCGTTATTGCCACAAGAATTGCTGCACATGCTGCCGATCTTGCGAGAGGCATAGATAGAGATGTTGATTTTAATTTTAGTAAAGCTCGTGAGGATTTAAACTGGGATGAAATGTTTGCTCTCTGTATCGATCCAAAAAAAGCAAAAGAGTATAGGGAGAAACGATTGCCGTTAGAGGATACAAATGCTTGTTCTATGTGTGGAAAACTCTGTGCCATCGAGATGGTAAAAAAATATTTGAAGGAAGAGGTAAAAACTTTAAAAAAACTACTCAGCTATATAAACAACTTTTTTGATTACACACTAATATGATCGATCTTTATCTTGCATTGCCAGCATTTATCGTTGGAGTTGTTTTTATATACAAGGGTTCAGATATCCTTGTTGATGGGACAGCAAAGACTGCAGTACGGCTAGGTATTTCTACGTTAATTATTTCAGTGATACTGATTGGATTTGGAACGTCTGCACCGGAGTTTGCAATCTCTGTAGGAGCAGCTGTTCAAAACCAAGCAGGGATCTCACTCGGGAACATTATTGGTTCATGTGTTGCAAATCTGTTGCTTGTGTTAGGGATAGGCGCAATTATTAGGCCCTTATCCGTGAAAAAGGGCATAGTTAAAAGAGAAATGCCAATTGTGCTAGGTGCCACAATTATGCTTTTGCTTGTATCATTTTTTGGGCTGTTGGATGCTAATCATTTTGTTGGGGGAATTATTTTCCTTGTCTCATTTGCGGCATTTGTTGTTTATTTCATTCGATGTGCTCAAAAAGAACGGAATAAGAGAGAGAAGTATGATAACAGTGCAATCCGAAAAAACATCTTATTTATTATTCTTGGAATAATCGGAGTTGTTGCTGGAGCATTGCTTCTCATTGAATCAGCAGTCACAATTGCTGGGTTTCTTGGGATTTCACCATTTATTATTGCAGTATCAATGGTTGCAATTGGTACTTCTCTACCGGAACTCGTTGTTTCTGCGACGGCATCCTATAAAGATGAGTCTGATATTGCTGTCGGTAATGTTCTTGGATCTAATGTTTTTAATATTTTATTGATACTTGGATTTGCAGCTCTTTTTATACCGCTAAAAGCAAATATCTTAGAATCAATCGTCCATTTATGGATTCTTCTAGCTGTTACTCTGGTGATGTTTCTAATACTATACACAGGTCATTCGATTTCTAGAAAGGAAGGAGTGTTTATGTTATCACTATACTCGGTTTTTATTTGGTATACTTTCTTTGGGTACTCTTTGTTTTTTTAGGAAGAAAAAATCAAACTCTATAAATAGGAAAATAGTATTCGTAAGAAACAATGGAGAGAAAAAAGTTCTCGTATAAAAAAGATCTTTTTCCTGTTTTTTTAATGGGTTGCCTCTTCGTTCTTATTCATGGCCTTGCGTTGCTCGTTACTGGACCTTTTGAAGCTGCAGGGATGCAAGCATTTGAAGATCCAGGTGATCCGATGAATCTCGTGGTTTTCTTTGTCATCATAATCGCGATGACTGTAGCAATACTACTTATTGCAAAGTATTGGAAGAAACAGTTAATTCAGTTCATTATTTTAGGTGCTGTTGGTTATACTTCTTTTTACGTGTTTTTGCCACTTCTTGCTCTTGTTTTTCCTGGTTGGTGGCCATTGATTCTTTCGATTGCTTTTGCAGTAATTCTTACAATAACTCTGTTTAAATATCCTGAATGGTATGTCATAGACGTTTGTGGCATTATTGTTGGAGCTGGTGCTATTGCAATATTTGGGATCTCTCTTGATATTTTTTTAGTACTGATTTTGCTTATAGTACTTGCTATCTATGACGCAATATCCGTGTATAAGACCAAACATATGATCGATCTTGCAGATACCGTTATGGATCTTAAACTCCCAGTCTTGTTGGTGATACCAAAGATAAGAAAGTATTCTCTGTTAAAAGAGACAAAGAGTTTGAAAGAAAAATTAAAAGATGATGAAGAACGAGATGCTTTTTTCATGGGTCTGGGAGACATTGTGATGCCGGGGATTTTAGTTGTTTCTGCATATCATTATGCAATAAGTAATAATTTAGCTGGTTTTCCAATTGCAGCAGGCGTGATAATTGGTACTCTTGCTGGATTTATTGTGCTTATGGCGTTTGTTATAAAAGGAAAACCTCAAGCAGGACTTCCATGTCTTTGCGGCGGTGCTATTCTTGGGTATCTACTATCAAGTTATGTATGGTTTGGAGAGATAGTTGGATTAAATCTTTCCTTTTAGACTAATATTCCATTCGAATATGATCGTCTTCACACCATATTTTTCTGTTGAAATGATTCAATGGTTTGCCACATATAGGACATGTTGTTTTTTCAAGGAAATGCTCAAGCCAAATGTCTCGCACCTGCAGTACTGTCTCGTTTTCTATGCGGTTTAACATCTCTTTAAGCTCAGGAGTTATAGCAAGTTTTCTTAGATCTGAAAAATTAATTTTTTTCTTCTTTGGAACCTGCGATGGATCAGAATAGACAGCTGTTGCAGCGTATTGCTTTGTTTTTTCACCCTGCTTTCCGATGATGATTGTTGCAAGGACAACTCCACTAAGAAGTCCGCCTAAATGAGCGAAATGGGCGGTATTGGATTGAATTCCTGATTGTGTTTCCCACCAGACAATGATTGTTTCCATCGCTGCAAAGATAAGTGCTGCATAGATGACTTTGATACGACGAAACACCATGATTATCCCAAGTGGAATAGGCATAACAACCTCATCTCGTGGATATGAATAGGCAAACGCCCCTAGAATTCCAAAAATAGCACCAGAAGCTCCAATCAGTATAGTTGAAGGGGGCGATGTAGGATCAAGAAGGCTTAATATAGAATGAGTAAGTGCACCGCAAACACCGGTGATAAGATAAATGACTAATAAGTTCTTCCATCCGATTCGTTGTTCAAATGCCATCCCCATAAAGAGAAATACTATCATGTTTCCTAAAATATGAGCAAAACCACCATGAAGAAACATGGAGGTAAACAAGGTGTAAAGTTGAGGGAGATACTCAAGCGAAAGATACATTGGTCGAAAACCTAGCTCGTAGATTACACGAGGATCTATAATTGTTATAACAAAAATAATAAAATTTGCAATAAGTAACGCATATGTCATCATAAATTTTTTATAATATGCAAAGACGATTGCTCCAATTATTATACAAATACAGATAAGTGAAAGCATACTTGGAATTACTATGTCCATTTTCTTTTTCTCCAGTCACGTCCGACAAGTGCAAGCGTCATACCATATATTATGACAATAAATGATGGGTTTTTATATTCTGCCAAAAAATCTTCAAAAGAAGAAACTGGTTCTTTTTCATCCATTGGGCCAAGACTCCAGTCATAGAAAAATACTTCTGCATAATACAAGGCAATTTCTTCGTTTTCAATAATTATCCCTGCTTCACGATTCTTTGTGACCGAGTTCTCATTCCAGTTGATACATGAGATGAGAACAGATGTGTTATCAACAATCATTCCCTTGTTGTGCATGTTGGCAAAATATGACCAATTTGTATAATGAAACTTTACTTGGATACCATATTCTTCGAGATATTTTTTTGTCTCATTTTGTTTTATATTGGTTGGTTCAAAACGTGGATTGTAATTCAAAATAATTTTGATATCAACACCATTTTTTGATTTATTGACAAGTCTTTGTACAAGCGGACTGATCCTATCTTTCCAATCTTTGTATATATACAGCTGTTCTATTAGTATGCTTGTTTCTGCTGAATTGATGAGATCAATTATTGCTTGTTGACTTGTATCTGGAGAAAAGACAGGGGTTGCAGAGAAATTTCCAACGATTGTTTTGGAGATAAATTGTGGGTTATATGATCCTGTATAAACCGTGTCGCTGGGGTAGAAATCAGGTGGGATAAAAAGATCCACATCATAAGAGGAGTAACTGTCACATCTCAATGGATTCCAATCATCAAAAAAAACCTGTAAAAAATATGCTGCAACATCTCTGTTTCGTACTACAATCCCCCATTCTCTGTTTCCAAACGTTGGATCTATTGGGATACCTGTTTTTGCCCAGTTGCAGCTTTCAACAATCACAGTATAGTTATCAATTACAAGATATTTTCCATGATCAAACCGGTATCTATCATAGACATCGTTGTCTGGATCATTTACTATGAATCGGATCGATCCACCATTATTTACAAGTCTATTGAGAATGAATTTTTCTCGATCATCAATACCACCTACCGGTGCACCCTCAAGAAAAATGTTTACAGAAACACCTCTTTTAAGTGCTGCAACAAGTTCATCACAGAGAAAAGGGTTGGTGAATTCATAGATATTAAAATAAATAGAATCTGTTGCATTTCTGAGTTCACCAACAATTGTTTCAAAGCTACAATCAGGAGAAACAAATGTTTTAATTTCTCCTGTACAAGACATCGTTACATCCTGACTTTCAGGGTTTTATAGGCTACAAGCCTTGAATAAGTTTATCTTTAAACCCCAGCTTCCCAAAAATATCCTTTTGTTCCTTTGTGAGAACAGTGGTTTTATCAATTTTCTCCTCTCCAAAAACAAGAGTAGTTTTC
>JAUWYM010000078.1 GCA_030615845.1 Thermoplasmatota archaeon
TCATATTTCATTGCGAGATTGTATATCTTCCAGTTGGTTTTGAACTTTCGGTCTTTTTTCTTATCTGTTTTCTCTTTTTGTTTGCATCCCATCTGCAATGAGTATCTAGCTTCCCCTTAATCAACTAACCGGACAACGCCGCAAAAATGTCAATTAGAAAAAATATTTTTTATAAAAAAACTATTATAAATGTTAAGAAGCATGCTGTCTCACCACCAAAAAGCAATGCTTTCACAAACATCGTAAAAAATATAATGTACCTATGCATTACCAACAATTGGGTGATGGTAGATGCAAAAAACATTGTTGGATTTTTTCGATATAGACGTAGAAGAAGATGGAAATAGATCAAGCAATGTCAAATAAATGACATTGTTTTACTCCTTTTATTTAATGATTAGAGCTTAGGAGTTTTATTCTCCCATAGTCTCCAAAGTGAAAGACATAAAGCAATTGTGAAAATGGCAAAACAGGCAATGGCAATGTACAGGAACATTGGATTTTGATAAAGAATGTTGAAGCCACTACCGTCACTATCAAGAATTAAGCGTGAATTCTCAGGAAGAGAACCACCTATATCCTCAAAAACGGGGAGGGTAGTTGCATTATTAGATGCAGCATCTGCACCGCTCTTAAGATTATATCCATTCTGATATAAAGTAGTATAATCAAAGTTTGTCACTGTTCCTTTTACATACCAAATCAACTGAATAACTCCCACCCACAATGCAATAAAAGTCGTAGTGAACATCACAACAATTCTGGTATTCTCGGGATGTAGAAGGCTTTCACCTTTCCATGTAAGTTTGTAGGTTACCCATTTATGTCCTTCTCTCTCTTTCTTTTTAACAAGTCCTGCTTCATTAAGTTTTGCAAGATGCTCATGAAGGGTAGCCTTATTAAGCTTAGTTGCATAGCTAATATCCTTCAAACTCATCTTTTTACCATCAAGAGTTCTCAGAATATCTAACCGGGTATCTGAAGCTAAAGCTTTGAACGTATCCATATCAAGCGTAACTTTTGTCATACGTATATATTACTTATATTTCATATTATTTAAATACTGTTTGTTTTTGTTCGGAAATTTCCGAACGAAAAATGTAAAATTATAAATCACAACTCCGCATTTCAGTAAATCATATGCAAAAAGAGGATCTCATCCAACTGCTCAAAGACTGTGGAGCAATACAATTTGGACGTTTTGTTTTAACATCTGGTGCAATCAGTGACTACTATATCGACATTAAAAAGGCAAGTACTAATCCAGAGACACTGAAAGTTATTGCAGAATCAATGAGTAAATATACACAAGGATATGATCTTTTAGCAGGAATGGAACTTGGTGCTGTACCACTTGTCGTTGCTCTTTCACTTGAAACAAACCTCCCGTATGTCGTTGTACGAAAAGAAAAAAGAGGACATGGAACAGCTAAACAAATAGAAGGTTGCGATGTAAAAAATAAAAAGGTTCTTGTCATTGAAGATGTGACAACAAGCGGAGGTTCAGTTGTAAAAACAATACAAATCCTGCGAGGAAACAAGGCAGAAGTTGATAAAGTTCTCGTCGTAGTCGATAGAGAAAGTGGTGCGAAAGACAAACTAGAAAAAATGAACATTAACTTTGTTTCTCTTGTCTCAATACAGGATATACTAAAAAATAGAGTAAATTAAATATAAGAATCGTATACAAAATTGGAGGTATTTTCATGAATGTATTGGTGGTAGGTGGCGGTGCCCGAGAGCACGTCATATGCGATGCAGTTACCCAATCAAAAAACGTCCAGCTTTATTCTGTTATGAAAAATCTAAACCCTGGAATAGAGAAAATGGCTGTTGACTATCTACTTGAAAAAGAAACAAACATTAATCGTGTCGTAGAATATGCTAAGAAAAAAAATATCGACCTTGCTCTCATTGGACCTGAAGCACCTCTTGAACTAGGACTGGTAAATGCTCTACAAAAACAAGGCATTAAAGCATGTGCTCCAACAAAAGAAGCAGCAAGAATTGAAACCGATAAAGAATGGATGAGAAATCTTCTTAAAAAATATAACGTCTCAGGTCAACTGAAATACCGAAGCTTTACCAATGTCACAAAGGCAAGAAGATTTATTGAAGAATTGAATGCAAACATTGCACTCAAACCAATCGGTCTTACTGGAGGAAAAGGAGTAAGAGTGGCTGGTGATCATTTTAATGGAGTAGATGAAGCAATTTCCTATGTTAAAGAAGTAATCAACAACAAAATAGGTGGAGCTGCAAAGATTTTAATCGAAGAAAAAGCAATAGGTGAGGAATTTACATTACAGGCGTTTTCCGATGGCTCCACTCTTATTACACTACCAGCAGTTCAAGACCATAAAAGACTACTTCCTGGAGACAGAGGGGCAAATACAGGTGGCATGGGATCATACTCGTGCTCAAATGGATTATTACCGTTCCTCTCACAAAGTGATTATGATGAGGGAGTGGATATCCTTCAACAAATATTGCGTGCATTAAAAGAAGAGGGCTGCAAATATATTGGTCCAATTTATGGCCAGTTTATGCTTACTTCCAAAGGAGTAAAAATCATTGAGATTAACGCACGGTTCGGAGATCCTGAAAACATGAATGTGCTACCACTTCTAGAAACTGATTTTGTTGAATTATGTACCGCGATGCTTAATGAATCATTAGGAAATAAAAAGATACGGTTTAAAGAAAAATCAACCGTATGCAAATATGTTGTCCCCGAGGGCTATGGTGTGAAAAGCATGGTTGGCGAGAAAATATATGTTGATGAAAAGTCAGTTATAGACGTCGGTGCGAAACTTTTTTATGCTTCAGTTGACAAGAAAAATAACGATATTTTTACTTCTTCATCTCGCTCTCTTGCAGTTGTTGGAATTGCAGATGAACTGGAAAACGCTGAGAAAATCTGTGAGAAAGCATTGACCTATGTGAAAGGCGATCACATCTTCATTCGACATGACATCGGTACAAAGGATCTCATCGAAAAAAGAATTAATCATATGAATGAGTTGCGTGAATCATAAATGAAAGAAGAAATATTTGTCTATTTCATTGGTACTGCAGGATCTGGAAAATCAACCCTTTCCGCAAATTTTCAGAAATGGTTTCAACTCCGAGGACTTGATGCCACAATCGTTAATCTTGATCCAGGAGCTGAAAATCTTCCTTATGAGCCAGATGTTGATATTCGCGATTGGATATCATTACGAGAAGTTATGGAAACAAACGAGCTTGGACCCAATGGCGCACAGATTGCCTGTGCTGATATGATCGCGCTTAACACCGATGACGTCAAGAAAAGTATTGATTCTTTTAAATCAGATTATATCCTCATTGATACTCCAGGACAGCTTGAATTGTTTGTATTTAGAGAATCTGGAAAATATACGGTAGAGTTTCTAAACCCTGAACGGTCAGTTATTTGTTATCTGATTGATCCAATTCTTGCAAGAACTGCTTCAGGCTTTGTCTCGCAGCTTCTGCTCTCCATTACAACAAATTTTAGGTTAAATCGGCCACAAATTAACGTTCTCAGTAAGACAGATTTATTATCTGATAAAGATTTGGAAATCATAAAAAAATGGTCAGATAGTACAGACGAAATATATGGAGCAATAACAACTGAGGAAGCATCAATATATAGAGAAATGAGCGAGGCAATATCCCGTCTCATCCAAGAGTTTGGTGGACATACACAGCTCATTCCCACATCAAAAAACAAGTTATCTGGGATAGAAGACATCTATACAAACATCCAGCTTCTATTTGAAGGTGGGGAAGATTTGATGAAAGACTAGGTTGTTTTAATTGTTCCAAGTACTGGCTCAAAAATGAATCCTTTGTCCATAAGAGATGTAAGTGCTTCTTCTATGGAATCTTCATCAAGACCTGCTTTTTTGCAGTTTTCCATAATTAAATCCCATGCCGCTCCATCGTCACCCTCTAGTTTTTTTATTGCATCAAGAACAGTGTTTTCTGTCTCTTCAGAATCATCACTTTGCAGCTCTTTAGATGCTTTTTCCTTCTTTTCAGCTGGTTTTTTTGTTTTAGCTTCTTTTTTTTCAATTACGTCTTCTAGATGCAAATCAGGAGCTGTTTCTTTTGATGGAGTAATATATTGAAGTGACTCACGGACAAGAGTTACATACTTACTAACATCTACAGCAGGATATTCCTTTAACGCAGCAATTATTCCCTCAGATAACTCTCTGCTATACCCAAGGTTTCTCAGCTCAGACACATTTGGTTCATTCATCCTCATTGCCTCAGTGACTGCACCAATTCTTTGTTTGGTCTGCATGCAGGTTTCCAGTATCCATCGAGCCCGGGCATCAGCAGTTACCTCTCGCACTGTTTCAGGACGAACAGAAACATACAACTCTCCATCATCAGGAGTATATGTCCGTACTTTTCCAACAACAGCGACAAATGCGGGAGCATCAATATTTAAAAGCTGATCGGTAGCATTTTGTTGAAACTGCCCAGAATACAAGGTGAAAACACCTGTTGGATCAGAGATGTGCGCTCTTACAAACTCTCCACCTTCTGAGACGTTTTCTACGTCTGTTAAAACACCGACGACAAACAACCGATTCACCTTACTTCCAAGAGGCGTAATGACATAAGAAGGAGTTTTTTCACCAGATCCTTTTATCTCAAGTGTTGCATCGTTATATTCCCCTGAAAACACCCTCCAAGCCAGCTCTCGTCTCATGATAACTCCTCCAGCTCTTTTGATATTCTTTCAGATTCTGCTTCTACATCGACATCAGCAAGTTTTGCATCTTTTGCAATAATGGTGATACCAAACGCGTCGCCAAGTGCATTTCCTCTAAGGCTGATTCTATGTGAAAAAAGAATAGTATTCATCTCTTCAACGATACTTTCTTCCCCTTTGGTTCCACTCATTTTTTTAAGTTCATCAAGTGTTTTTCCAAGAAGTTTCTCGGTTGACTCCTTATCAAGAATGCCACTAACTACACCTGTTCCATCATCAACGACAAGCTTAATCCGCAGATCCTCAACACCTTCTACGCTGCCGTGAATACTGCATTCATTTCCTACCAGCACGCGATTACATTCAGGACATCGCATTACTAGACCAGATCCTCTCCGTATCTCAAGAACAGTTCCTTCTACTTCGACATCCATTGCACCACGTTTTTCCACGAGCTCATAAAGCAGCAGTTTTTGTGGTGCAATATCTTTTTTTGAAATAGTACTAGATTCAACCTTTTCAACAGTTGCT
>JAUWYM010000001.1 GCA_030615845.1 Thermoplasmatota archaeon
AAGCCCGTTATCCTGCAGAAAGACAGCATGAAACTCATAGACGGTGCGCATAGAATTGAGGCAGCGAAGCGGCTTGATATAGAAAAGAAGCGTCCTAATAGAGGAAAAATCCTCGCTACATTCAATGATATAGATGATTGCAATTTGCGTTTACATGCTTATTTGTGCAATCAGAAACATGGCGTTCAGTATACAAAGAAAGAACGTAATCAGATTATTGTTAATCTTTATGCAATGGATGGAAAGACGCAGCAGGAGATCGCTGATGTCTTTGGACTTGATCAGTCAGTAATTGCAAGGATAATTAAAGATATTAATAATATGCAAATGCATAATACTAATAAAACCGCTGATAAAAGGAGAGAATTGACAAAGGATGAGGAGAGAACCATTGGTTTATTGGCAGTAAAAGGCGAGGATCAGCAGGACTTGGCAGAGAAATTCAAAATAACACAAGGACGGGTGTCTCAGATAAAAACAGATTATGTCGCAGAGTTGAGGCAGAGATATAGTGATGATGAAGGGAGGATGAATATCATTACCGATACAGGTCTGGATTCTTCCCAACTTGACGGTATTCTTGTCTCGGCCACTGATAAAGATCCTTTGGATTTTGAACTGCCGATAACAACATGGTGGGAATCCTATAGGTTGGATGAGAGGCAGGGGAAGCACAAAGGGGCCGTGCCCGTACAACTGGTAAAAAACCTCCTTGCGTTATTTACCAAGCCCGGCGATCACATCGTTGATCCTTTTGCTGGTAGTGGAGTAACGAAGATTGCATGCAATGATATGGTTAATAGAACATATGAACTATTTGATTTGAATCCTCCCGTAGAAGAGAAAGAAATTAAACAATTTTCTATAATCAATGATAAGTTAAAAATTTCTCTTCCTCCAGTAGAAAAGAAACCTGATTTCCTCTTTTTAGACCCTCCACATAGCATTCAAAAGAAAGAAGAATACTCCAAGGATAAGAGAGATTTAGGTAATTTGCCCTTGCTGAAATATATAGATGCATTACAATCTTTCTTAAATGTCATCAAGGAGGAGTATAGCCCCATAAGGGTTGCTCTTCTCATGAGTCCCCAACGAGAGAAGGGTAAGATTACAGATTTGCCCAGTATTTTTTCTGAATCTCTTAAAAATAGCGGTTATGTTATTCGTGATCACATTGTAAATCGTATAAAGCAGCTTGATGATATAGAAGATGCTGAAGTGGAATTAGCAAAAAAAAACAGGTGGCTTATACAAGTGCATACCCATATCTTGGTTGCAGAATCGGGGAAAAAGAAGGACTAAAGACATTTAGAACCCAGGTAATAAAAATGAGTGGTGGCCTGGGCAAAGTAGAGAGAAAAACATTAGAAGCACTTGATGGATATGAAAAGAAACTATTAAGTTTAGTTTAAAAAATGAGGAATTTAACTAAAGCTAAAAATGTTATAAAAAGCATTAAACTTAATAGTTTGTAGAGTGGTATAGGATATGGCCGACTATTATAGATTGACTGAGAATGAATGGAGTTCAACGAGATCCGGTTTTATGTCTCACAACACAGCAAAAAAATTATCCAAAAAACTATCAAAACTGCAAAGACAAATATTGAGATGGTTAGATGATAACCCGCATAGAGAACATTGGGGGGGAGCTTATACAGGAAGAGATAAACATGTATATAGAGAATGTAAATATGAAATTGCGAAGGAGTTAGGAAAGACAGAACCAAGCGAACTCACATATACTCTTAATAACAACAAAGTCAATGAAAGAGTAAAAGAATCATTCCACCCTGTATTTAAAACGTCTTGGGAGGCACTAAAGAACCGAGGATTAATTAGCAGAATGGGGCTTACCTTGGAAGGTAACGAAATGATTAAACGGATAACATTATGAAATCGAACAAAGATGATGCTGTTAGAACGAAGAACATGCTTAACATTATTTGTAGTTTAGCGATCTTTAAAAAGGGTAGATGATGACAGAAGAAAGAAGAACAGATGAAAACGTAATATATGTTGGAAAAAAGCCCCCGATGATCTATGTGCTTGCAGCAGTAACACGGTTTAACATTAATGGCTCGGATGAGGTTGTAATAAAGGCTAGGGGCAGAGCAATAAGTACGGCGGTAGATACGGCGGAAATTGTGAGAAACAGGTTTGTTACAGACATCGAAGTAAAAGAGATAAAAATGGGTACTGAGAGCCTTACAAACGAAGAAGGTAGAACAGTTAACGTATCTATAATTGAAATATGCTTAGCTAAAAAGAAGGGGGAATAATATGACCGCAAAAGCATGTCCAAAAAATAAGATAGAAATAGAAAACCGGTGTTACTTAAAATCAAAGAGGATAACAAATTTGGATGCCGATGTTGTCCATGCTCTTTTCAGAAAACATCAAAAGAAATATGGCATAACGGAAGGGGGCGTTCATTTTGATTTCCTTATGCCTCTTGAACGCCGTGTTGAGCAAAAAGGAGGTATTTCTCTGGGGGAGCTGGATAGGGAAGTATCAAAATATTATAAGATACATTATGGGGGAAAATAATATGGTCACAAAAGCATGTCCCGGAGGGACTAAGAAGGTAGGAAACAGGTGCATTGCAGGAAAAGGCGGAATACGGGGGATGCGGGTTACATTGGCTTCTGTAGGAAATCTAGATTTTAGACAGGATCCAAGCTTACCGCTATACGGAAGCGAGGAGGACAAAACAGTAAAGGTGAGGAGCTTCAAAGAGGCAAGTGATGTCTGTAGGAAATTTATATCGAGAAACGTACTTGGCAGTGGCAATTGGGCTGGCGGGGATATACTTGACGATAAAGGGAAAAAGATTGCGAGGGTTTCCTACAACGGCAGGGTTTGGACATTAGACGATAGACCGATAGAAGTATAAAAGAATTTAGTGTTGACAGAAAAAAATAGATGATGGGCATTTGCTTGAAATTATGCGATTGTCGGTCAACCGACATTTATCTCCTTGGCTTACAACAGAGTAAGCACGTCAGGTTATTAGTGAAATTACAAAAAAGGACGGAACCGCCCAAATTTGCAATTTTTACAAAAGGCAAGCCCCAAAAACAACAAATTTATATATAAGTAAACATATAAGAAAAATTGTGGTAATATGGGAGGAAAGGCAAATAAGAATGAAAGGGATGATAAAATAGTAGCAGAAGAATACAGGAAACATCAAGCAAGAGTACTCATAAATAGTATAGTCCAAACCAAATAAAAAATGGCAAGAAGGAATTATGTTCCCCACCAAGAAGATATTGTTTTTGTTCAAATAGGAACGGTCTAGAAATGGTACTAATTTATGAAACTATCTTTGATAAGCTCCAAGAGTTAGGGATCACTCAATTAACAGAATACAAGAAATACAAGAATCCTCCGTATATGGATTTATCAGTAGATATACTAAATATTAAAGATGAAGATGGGGACAAAACTATAGCTATGGCTCACAACTACATTCAAAATGGTGACGTTATGGCTGATCCTGACATGGAGATAAAGATCTTTCCAGAATTGAAGATGGCCGAAGCTCTAACATATCAACAAGATGGTTTAGGAATTTTTCAACGTGTCTATCCAGGAGAAGGTAGAGTTGATATAAAACTTAAAAAAGAACTTAACCAGTTTCTTAGTCAATGGCTTACGAATCTCAAAACTCAGGGATTCAAAAAGGAGGATTGAGATGACAAAATATTTTCCCACGATGATGATTATGTTGTAAATGCTGTAGTTATCTGTAACGAGAAAGTTTTGAGAGACGAGAGCTTATTGTATAAATTTATACGATCCACAACCTATGAATCTTGTCTCATTTACAAAATGTGCAGTATCATCTACAGTCACTACAGGAATGGAGATGGGGTGAAACTTTAACACAATTTTATAGGCAAAGTTTATATAGATGTCAATAGATACATATTTTCAAGGCTAAGGCATCCATGTTCTTTTCATTGGATGTACTGCGATCTGATATGATAAGGTATGAGGGTTTGAATTTGTGCACTTAGCCTTCTTTTTCATTCCCTTAATGGAACTTTCTAATTTAAAATTATAAAATATAAAGCTATCTGATTTCTTGTTTCTAGACATGAACTAATTTTATAAAAAAATATTTTAATATAAATAAAATCTATATGAGTAAATATATATATAGGCAAAAGATTTTTAAGTTGATGTCACTTGACGGGAATCCAAGATGATCTAAAATGCAATAAGCAATAAAAACAAATGAGAAAGAATTAAATAAAAAGCAAAGCAAAAAAATAAAGAATATGGGCATATCCAAAGAGACACTTGCATTTCTTGGAAATGACTTCGATCCAGTTACGAATAGGAAATTTTTGATGGACAACATTGCCATAGTTCTTGGATATGATCTTACAATACTGGTTAAAAATGCAAGTAAAACAAAAAAAATGACGGAAATTAACTTGATAAGAGTTGCAGTAAAGAAATATTTGGAAAATGATAACTAAAATTGGAAAAAGCCTTAGGAATTAAAGGTCATATAATAATTGCACAGAAGAGAAAGACAAGGAGGTAAATTATGATAGGTATTAATGAATATAAAAAAGCACAGAAAGAACTAAACAAGATACAAGAAGAATATCAAAAACAAAATAAAATATTTGATGAAGAGTATAATACAAACTATGAAAAATTTAGCGATCTAGAAAGTGAACTATCTAAGAAAAAAGAAATAGCAGAAGATAAGCTTGAGGAAAAAAGAGAGAGCTATAGAACAAAGATCCAAGACAAGAAAAAACCACATGTTGAAAAGATACAGGCATACAAGAGGATTTTAACACTCATGAAGGTATCCAAAGATCAACGAGATACCAACTTTAAGGTGTATGAATTTGATTATCCGAGAAATGAAAAGGGCGAAGTAATACGTGTTCAAAGAGGAGATTGTTTAGATTATCCAGAAAAGATAGAGATACCGTATAAGCCAATAGCAACGATTAAAAATGATAAGTATGCAAAGATACAAGTGTTCATCGTAGAAAATGATAAACCAAAAAATAAACATAGTTTAATAATAATTGGAAAAAGCATTTTTCCAGAAGAACTATTCAGTGAAAGAAGACACCCATATTGGTATGGAGTACGTTGCCAAACAAGCTACAACAACATAGCAGTAGGTATAAAAGACAGCCCGACAAAAGAAGAACTCATTAGTTATTTTAAAAAGAGTGGAGCGAAAACATTAAAAGACTACTTGGATGAACATCGGCAAATAGAGAAGGAATATGAAGAAGCGACAAGACAGACAGATAACGCAGAATGGGAATTAGCATATTGGGAAGATAAAAAAGACTACTATGAACATCATTACAGCCAGGAGACAGAACCAGAAGAATACAAAAAAGTATTACAAAAAATAAAAGAACTGTTGACACTTCAAAAAATAAAAGAAGGTGGAACATGACACTGAAATTTGCCACGAATCTGAACAAGGAGCTGCTTAAAGTATACAGCAATATCGGAAAACATTGAATTTTTTAAAGATCAATATCAAGCCCTTAATCAACGTTGTAACATTACATTCCCTGATGATATTCCACCGCCTATCAAAAAAGATGTTTTTCTAAAGAATCTGGAAACGATTTCTAGTCTCATCCGTGAATTCAAATAAAGAAAAGACGTAAAGCTGATTTCAAGTTAAAAGAGGGCATCAAACTATGAAAAAATCAATGAGTACATATAATATTGTTACAGTGAAGCAAAAGGAATATAAAAAACATATTGACAAAATACAGAAAATACTGGAGTATATCATTCTTGACTTCGGTGGTTGTAAAAAATGTGGCATGTGCTGCCTAGATGATGCTCCGTCATTATATCCCTATGAAATCAGGAAGTTATCGCAGCATATTAAGATGAACCCTGAAGAATTCAAGCAAAGGTACACAAAAGAAGCTGCACCCCAAGAACTTCCAGGAACAAGAAAGATGACTGCCCCTTGTCCTTTTCTAAAAGACAACAAATGTAGCATTTACTCGGTCAGGCCAGAGGTATGCACAACCTACCCTTTTACACTAACAAAGTTTCCACCATCATATTATCATATCATATTTACCGCAAAACAAGAATGTGGATTGGCACAGCAAATTATGGCCGCATACACACACTTTTGCAAACATACAGGAAAAAAGGGATATATTGATTTGAATATTCACACAAAAGAATACAAAGAGCAAAGGAAGCAACAAGGATTGAAACCGTTAAAACATGGAGACAGATGTGTTAGCATAGTCCCCGATATTCTTACCCTATTTTTAAGTGAAGTTATAAAGGCATTAGAGAACAAAAAAAGTAAGATCTTGAAGTTTGTATAAAAAGGTAAATACTCCAAAGTCTCCGTCACTTTATATAGTATACACTCTAAATTTAAATGATTTTTAGAGTGCGTTATTTAAATACCCACGTATTTTTGGAGTGTTCTTTCGTAATGCCCTTCGGAAGTTTCTTAACAATCTGATCTTTCCATTTCCCATTTTCTTTAATTTCCTTGCAAATATACCAAAAATCTTTGCCAATATATTTTCTAAAGATGTTTAAGTGCCGATTGAACTAATGCCTCCCTTAACCTGTCATTCTCTACACGTGAAAACATAATTAAATTGCGGTTGGGAAATGACGACATGTCGTCATTTCGTAATATGTCTTTTAACCGTGAATATATGGGTCTGATATCTTCGACAAGTTGTCTACTAAATCCACCGCCAAGCCTTCCTATCTCCTCCTGCGAATGTTCCCCATGCTTCCCCTTTTCATAGAGACCAAAAATATCCTCCCACGCCCTGCTTACCTCAAAATAATTTATACCGCCTTATCTTGCCCTCTATTTTTTCTATATTTTCACCATCCTTCATCCATTCACCCTCTTGATTTTGAACTCTCCATAACCGATGGGGGATATCTCCAGATAGTCACCTTCGTTTAAATCGTGCATATCACATACTGGTTTTGGGATACTAATGACTAGAGCTCCCCCAACTTTTCGGAGTTTACGTTTCAACATATACTAAATAGTATAACTTATTAGTATTTAAGGGTATACTATTTTGAGTATTACTTCTGTTATAGAAACAATTATTTTTACGAATTAATAGCTTTAATAGATATTAGTAATACAGAAATCTGTAAAACTAATAAAACCACTGATAAAAGGAGAGAATTGACAAATGTTTAATAAGTTCGACTCCGAACAAATTAAACTTTTTTTCTAAACAGTCAATCATTAGTGAAATTGTCGGAAAGTTCGATACCGAACAAATCGACACTTTTTTCGAAAAAGGCAACCATTAGTAAAATTACAAAAAAAACTGGGACCGGTGAAATTTGTAATTTTTTCAAAACAGGCAAGAATGTCATACTCCAAATTCCCCTTCACTTTATATAGTACACACTCTAAATTTAAATGATTTTTAGAGTGTGTTATTTAAATACTCATGTATTTTGTAGAGTGTTCTTTCGTAATACCCTTCGGAAGTTTCTTAACAATCTGATGTTTCCATTTTCCATTTTCTTTAATTTTTTTGCAGATATAATAATCAGTTCCATCTAAGCGTTTGACCGGGTTTAAATAAACTATGTTCAACCACCCCAGTTACTATTTAAACAGATTGGTCTACAATCAACCATCTTGTTGACTATTTTATTTATATACTCATTTAGTTTGTTGACATAATTCATGTTTCTTTTTCCCTTCTCACTTTTTCAACTTCATTACAAAATATAGAATGGTCATAACAAGAAATCGCTAAGGCTGTTGTTCGTGCTGGATATGAAAAAGAATATACACAACAGTCTGTCAATAAAGTTTTACAACTATTTTCAAAATTGAAAAAAGTTGTAATTTTACAATTTGAGAGTAAAAAACCAATTCCTGACACTTTTTTCGAAACAGGCAAGAAGATATCAGATTATTATTAATCTCTATGCAATGGATGGAAAAACAGATAAACTCAAATTAGAAAAGGATATCATTAAAAATCAAAGAAAAAGGTTCGAATAAATAGATTGATGTACCTATTCTAGTCCATGATATTCTCCGTGAAGATGGTGAAGATGAAGAAGTAATAGATAATCTTATGGGACATCAGCCAAGAGATGCAAAAGAGCTCTATGGAGTTATTGATTGGGAATACAAACAGGAAATAGTTGATAAGGTGTTTGAATGAATGATGTTTATGAAGAAATATCGCTTGAGTTTATATGAAGGCATTGTACTTTTAGGGCAATCGATTTTGGGGGCAAACAACAATACTTTCATAAATTGCGTGTTCTACAATTATTGTGATGGTGTTGAATTACAATATAGTTCAAATAATATTTTCATAAATTGCAGGTTTCTGAATAATTATCATGCAGGGATTGATGGAATAAAAGACAATAACAACAACAATTCCTTTTTTTCATGTGAGTTTGTGGATAACATAATGGGGGCATATTTTAGCCGGTCAAAAAATAACAAGTTTGTAAATTGTACTTTTTTAGATAATGATATAGATATGATGGAGAGATAGTTCCTAGTAAAAATAATTACTATCAATGCAATCGTAAATAAAAATAAATCCATGCTAATCATTAGTTGATAACCATTATCACGATATGTGGGTTAAGACTATGCGATTGAATTGGTTGATCTACTATTTTATATTCATGGCCGCGGTAATTTCGATCGTAGCGATATTACGACATCTTTCTCAGTCTTAGTTCACCAACACCGATTGGTTCTATGCTCAGGTTATCTCCAGCTTTGAAGTTATAGAGATCGCATACTTGCTTCGGGATAGTGATCACCAAACTCCCCGAAATCTTACGTAATTTCCGTTCCATATAGAAAACCATATGGAAATACATATAAAGTTTAATATTATTTGCGGTGGTTATATGGGTTTGGTTACAAAAAAAGTGTGGCTTTTCGATAATTATATCAAAGAATTTGATGCGATAGTCATCAAGAATAAAAAAGATTATGTTTGTCTTGACAAGTCAGCATTTTATCCTGTTGGCGGTGGACAGCCATCAGATATAGGTGTTTTGAAATGGGAACGCAAGGAATCTGAGATAAAGGAAATTGTTAAGAAGGGAAATGCAATAAAACATATTCTCTCTGGGGAAAAACCTCTTGTTGGTACGAAGGTTCATGGAATTATTGATTGGGATGTACGTTATCAACATATGAAGATGCATACTGCTCAGCATATAATTTCAGGCGTGATTTTTGATGAGTACAATGCACGGACTGTTGGAAATCAGATCCATGCAGAGTCTTCTCGAGTAGATTTTTATCCGATACGTTTTTCAGAAAATGATTTGGAATTTATTGAAAGAAAGTTCAACGAAATCGCCAAACAAAATCTGTCCATTAAAATTTATGAAGAGGATCGTAAGCATTTGGAGAAAAGAGTTGATCAACAACGATGTAACCTTGACTTACTGCCAAAGTTTGTTACAACACTTAGAATTATTGAAATTGAAGGCTTTGATGTTTGTCCTTGTGCTGGAACGCATGTAAAAAATACAAGTGAGTTATCAACAATTCAAATAATTAAGAAAGAAAGTAAGGGAAAGAAAAGAGAGAGGATCGTTTATACGCTTCTTCCATAACTTTCTTTAGTGGTATCTAAAATATCTTTGGTACAAGTCTCCATGGGACTTTTTTCATGTATTTTTTGTATTCTTTGCTGTATTGTTTTTTTAGGAGTTTTTCTTCGTCTAAGATGCTCCATATCATTATTGGTATTGCAATGATTGCGATTGCGAGTGCAAAGAGGGAGTAAAAGAACATGGCTAATCCGAAACCAATTATAAGGAGTGAGGTATAATGTGGGTGTCTGATATATTGGAAAATGCCTGTTGTTATGAGTTGTCCTTTGTATGTTTTATGCCAGAATCTCTCCCATTTGAAATATATATAGGTTCCTATAAGAAAAATAATTATTCCAACCGTTATGGTTGTAATTTTTTCTGTTGATATTTCCCAGACGCCAGCTATTGCTGTTAAAGGTCCTGTAAGTATGATGAGTAAGAGTGGGGCATAGTGTACTATAAAAAGAGCTCGTAGTTCTTTTGGTAGTTTGTAGTGTAGCATGATCTTTTAAATGATTTTTATTCCGCCGTATCCAATTTCGATGTCTTGTGGTTTTAGTGTGTGTTTTGTGCTTCTCATTTTCATTATTGAAAGTTTTCTTCTATCCATTGTTGAGTCATAGTTGAGAAATATGACGGCATCTGCTAAGAATTCTGAAAGTCCATCTCTTGATAGGTTACTGGAACCGTGTAGCAATTCTGATGTGACAAGGGATGTGCAGTTTGATGTTTCTAAAGCATTCATTATGTAATGGAGATGCAGTCTTCGTATGGGAAAGTTTGTTCCAGCAGTGAATTCTTCAGGGCCGATGATGTTGATGTTATTAGCGATCTCTTGGTTTTTTATGTAGATGGGCATCTCTGAGAGGGGTGTGATGGAATCAAGGACGATTCTTTCGTAATCTCCTGATAATATCTCGTTGGTCATTGTCTCATAAATGAGTTTTTTGTTGATGTTGAGGAAAAGAAATTTTATCTGTCCACGGTCTATTGCTGGTTGAAAGTTTATCCCTAATTCTTCCATTTGTGTTAGGAGTCCTTCTACTTTTTTGTCAAGCGTTAGAAATAGGCATCTGTCTCCTTCGTCTACGCCTTTGTACAGGAATTGGCTGCATAGTATGCTTTTTCCGCTTCCTGGGGGGCCGGATACAAGTGTTGTGGATCCTTTTGGTATGCCTCCTGCAATTAGTTCGTCTAGGCCAGGTACGCCTGTTGTTACTCTTTTTATTTTACTTGCTGTGGTTTTATGTTCAGATTGAATTAATGGCATGAAGAGACCATATGTACTAGCGTGTATAATTATTTTGCTTATGTTCATTTAATTTTTGCAGTTTTTTGTGTCATGTTTTTTACAAGTATATTAACTTTTATGGAAATATTTATATATTTATAGATTTAAATATATACTTGTAAAGGATAACGACGTGTTACCATGCTTAGGAAAAACACAAAAATCTGGATATGGGTTCAAAACAACAGATTACTAAAAGCAGTATCTAATCAAGATACTGGAACACTAACCATCTACGACGAACGTGATAACATCCTATTGAAAAGAACCGGACTTACAAGACAACAAGTAAAAAAGATAGAAATATGCCTATCATCTCAACGCGTCAAACGAATAGATGATCACAGAGAACCATTTACCTACATATAATACTATAATAATTGAATAAAAATTTTTACTTTTCTTGAAGAACAATCTGTCGTTCTGGATAAATTTTAATACCGTCACTTGCAATTTCCATAGCAAATATCTTCTTCTGATGATTCGAATATCTCATCTTAAGAACCTCTAGTGCATTCTCCCGTTTATCCCCTCTCTGAATATTATACAAAACAATAATCCCATCCGCCAAAAACTCTTCAATTCCTGTATCACTAAAGCGTGTCGGCATCGGTTCTGTTTCAGTAACTAAAAACGATGTCGCACCTGTCTCTTCAAAAAAATTAAACAACTGCTGAAGATACACCCTGTAATTTTTTTCTTTTGTGATAGATGCAGAAATAATAGCCGTCAACGAGTCCACGACAATTACTTCCGGATGAAACTCTCTTGGTATGATCAGAGGCTTTATTTTATATGATAACTCTGTTGCTGAACCTGATCCACTAACTGATCCAAACTTCATTCTCAATATGTCAAGCGGGTTGACTTTTTGGATTAAAAAACGCCCCTCATCAATATATTTTCTTACATCCCAACCAAAGACATTCATGCTTTTTTCAATTCGATTGATACTCTCCTCAAAACTTACATACATGCAGTTTTTTCCTCTTGAGACAAGATTATAGCATATCTGTCTACAAAACGTACTTTTACCAGTACCCGTTCCCCCTGCAACCAAAACAGAATTTCCTTTAGGAATTCCTCCTTCTGCAAATAAATCGTCAAATCCCTGAACATCGGTTTTAAGGATTCCTCCTTCGTCTCTTTTTTCAAAGTTGTTCTCATCCATTTTAAACAGCTCTCTCATCAAGAGATTATATTATATCCAAATAAATTGTAACAGCATCTCCTATTTAATCCATCCATGACCAATCTGAACATAAATATAATAATATCTAATTACAAGAGGAAATGGTGTTTCATCCTCCTTGCTTATTTTTACGTACGACTCACCTTTTTCAATCTTAAAGTCTTCACCAAGAATACTTGACAACGACTCGTTCCAAGCATTTGGATACTGGGTTGTAATATTCATTGAGTTAGCATTCCAGGGGCTATCATCTCCTTGAGACCAATTTGTTCGAATGAAACATTTTCCAAGACCAGATGTCAAGTTTTTTCCGGGCATTCCAATAAAGACCGGGAGATTAAAACATATCCTACCTCCTGGTTCTGGATAGATAGACGGATCGACCCTCATAACGGGCTCTCCATTGGGTTGTTTTACGATAACTCCACCACCTTCCAGAACGTATGTCTGATCAACGAAATAAGAATTAGAAGCTTCATATGTTATCGATGTCAAATCTTCAACATGCGCCTCGTTAACACTTATGTCCCATTCGCCGGAATCTTCAACACGGAGCTCTCCAAATGCCCGTGCTGTAATAAAATAGGGAAGTTCTCTGCTTCCAAGTGTGAACATCGTTGATATTGGTGCTGATGAATTTGTTATCGCTTGCAGATCAATCATAGATTTTAACGTTGAAAATTGATTAGATACCTCGTCCATATGATCTGCTTCTCTTTGTTCCATTATCTGAGGTATATAAGAAAGCTGAATTATTGAGATAATTATTGAAACAAGAGCTACCATTAAAAGCGCCTCAATAACACCTGCAACAGCATGGTTTTTTACTCTAAATTTTTTGTATTTCATCTCTCCTTCCCATTTTCCATATTATGTGTCTATAACTTATATTTTTTCTTTCGCAATCTTTTATCTAAATGAAGCTCAGATGCACATCCAATTGTCTATTTACGTTTGATCCAAAATAAAAACAATGAAATTCCAACAACAATAAATACGATTTCAAAGACAATGACTAACGGAACGGGTACTTCCAGTTCAAAACCAGCTGCACCTGTACTACCGCCACTTTGACCTGACGACTGAACAACGGTTACAATGGTTGTATCAGTTGAGCTGCTTCCATCATCGTCTGTTACCGTTAAGGTTATCGTGTAGTTACCTGGGGACGTATAGGTATGTGTTACAGATTCTCCAGATCCTGTTGTTTCATCTCCAAAATCCCAAAGATATTCTACGATTTCTCCATCTTCATCATAGCTTTCTGAACCATCAAAGGTAATTGCATCTGTGACATCTTCCGAATATGGTCCGCCGGCGTTAGCTATCGGAGGTTGATTAAGCGGATCTGGGCTTATAATTAGTGATTCTGTGACTTGTCTAGACCATTCGCTTGCATTGTCTCTAACTTGGAAATAAATTGCATGTGTTCCAAGGGATAAATCAGATATGTTAAATGTTTCCTCATTTCCGATGACTCCATCGATGCTAGATGTCCATTTCCATTCTGTAATATAACCATCTTCATCGGTTCCATGGCCACTAAATGTTACTGTCTGTGTGTATGCTGCCGGATTGGGAGTTATTGCATCAATAAATGCAGTAGGTTCTTGATTTTCTGTTGGATCACTTGGATCTGGATCTTGTCCATCTGATGGGTTAATTGTGAGACTTGCTGTTTTTTCTGATGACCAAACACCTTCATTATCTTTTACTTTGAAATATATTGTGTGCGTTCCAACCGATAAGGTCGACAAGCTAAATTCACTATTAGTGCTTAATTGTCCATCGAGACTTGATCTCCAATTATAACCGTCTATAAATCCATCATCTGATCCACTACCGCTAAATGATACAGAGTTACCCTCCTCAGCTGGATTGGGTGTTATTGTTGGATTATATGCAATTGGTGCCTGGTTACCACCTGGTGGATTAGGTTCTAAAAAATAACCGAGAGGGTATTCATCTTGATTGCTTCCACCTGAGATGTTGTATGGTAAATCTCCGATGCCATCTTCATCTGAATCGTAATCATTGTAGTCGTCCCAGTAGTTTCCTTGGGAGTTGTAACTCCAAGAGTTTAAATATTGATCTTTTGCGTTTTGCCCATTATTTGTAAAATCATTAAGATATAAAATGTTATTTTGAGAATGATCGGTGGATACTTGGATGTGAACTCCATATTGGCTGTTTCCTGTAATTGTATTGCTATAAATCTCATTGTTGCTTGAAGAATCCCAGAAATAAATTCCTTTCTGATTGTTTTGGATTACATTATCGTAGATGATGTTGTTTTCTGAATGCGTTGTTAAGCTTATTGCGGCACCTGCGTTTCCAGTTATTTGATTATCGTTTATTGTTATGCCACTGCAGTAATCGAGTTGAATTCCATCGCTTTTGTCGCTGTTCAATATTTTGTTATCATCGATGTTGCCGTTATCAACATATGAGAGGGCGATACAGTCATTTCCAGTTCCGCCAGCTTTTCGGATTGTAAATCCTGAAATATGGACTTCAATTCTTGTTTCTGATTCTGCGATTCCATGTGCATAGATAACATATCCTGATTCGTCACCGTCGATAATTGTTGTATCTTTGTTTTGACCGGCAAGCGTTAAATCTTTTGTAATTTCAATATTTTCATTGTATGTCCCACTCAAAACATAGATTGTATCACCTGAGCTTGCAGCATTTATTCCATCTTGAATACTTCGATAAGGGTAGTCCTGTGTTCCATTCCAAGGTCCATCAGTATTGCTATCGTCAACATATATAGTAACACTAGATGCCGTGCAATTATTAGTAGTGAAAACACTCGTTAAAGCCAGAAGCAATACAGTACTTATTAACAGTAATACTCTTCTTTGTGCCTTTATCATGTTTCTTTCACTTTCTATCTCTCTAACAGGTATCATGTCAAACTCTGTCATTAATTATATATAAATATACTGTGGCAAAATGTCAGTATGAAAAATTTCCAGTGAATAATTCACCAAGGATTTGTTTTGATAAAATTGGAGCGTTCGTATTGATTTTCTTCTTTTTTTGTCGCAATGTTTATATACTTTTAAATCAATTTAAAATTATAAAAATAATTAAAAATAAAAGTGATTTCGATGTCAAATGAAACTATCTGGACATGGCTGCGAACAAAAGGAAAGATCTTTAAGGTGATCTCCAACCCTGACAGAGGAACAATCGAGGTTCTCAATGAAAATGGAGAAACATTAATCAGAAAAACTAATTTAAGTAGAAGACAAGTTGAACTTGTTGAAAAATATTTTTTAAATTCCGTTGCAAAAAAGTTGAACGGAAGTAATGAGATTCACCCTCGAAAACCTAAAGACTCATTTGATCCGATGGTGGCATAATTTAAAGACTAAATTTTTCTCTTTTTATCGATATAACTGTGAGCAATTGAAGCATTAAAACTAAAAATTAATATAGCGACAAACTATTTCAAACATCCATGGAAAAAAAGATAATATTTTTGGAGTTACCAATAGATGTTATAGAAAAAATCGATGACCAAAACAAAATTGGTACCCGATCAGTTTTTATATCAGATTTGCTGGAAAAGCAACTGCAAACCTCTATAAGTGAAATGGATGCCACTACTGAAATACCCACAAGTATGCATGCTGGAGAGCTAGGGGAAGTCACAGGAGAAATCAGCCTTGTGAATAGTAAGGGCATGCCGCTAGGAAAGTTCAATATTAACACAGAAGAAGGACTGGAACATCTCGCTGAAAAGATATGCGAGATCTCAGATGATCCTACTGTACGGATGAAGGCACGACGCTGGCGGTAAATATATTCAAAATTTGATGCCGTAATTCTTTTTTAAATTATAGGTTACTCGATTTATGAGAAAGTTCTAGGTTTACTCATGGAGATGAACCACTGATCTCCACTCTTATTTCTGTAAGATGCAGCAGATTTTTGGTAGAAGTTTTTTAATATGCAGATGCATAACTATTATGATGGATCATTCATTAAAAATTGGATTCAGCTTTGGTTTAACCTCAGGAAATATCACCACGCTTGGATTGATGGTTGGACTTTCCTCAGGTACACATTCAAAACTTGTAGTCATCGGAGGAATATTAACTATTGCAATTGCAGACTCATTTTCAGATGCACTGGGCATTCATATTTCAGAAGAATCTGAAAATAGGCATACTACAAGAGAGATATGGGAGGCGACAATGGCTACATTTGCCTCAAAATTTGTTTTTGCCTTATCATTTATTGTCCCAGTTTTACTCTTTGAAGAACTCTCGACAGCAATTATTATAAGTGTAGTTTGGGGGTTGTCTCTATTAAGTGTTCTCAGTTTTGGTATAGCCAGAGAACAAAAAACAAAACCTTGGCGCCCTGTTGCAGAACATTTGATTATTGCGGCAGTAGTGATAATTTTAACGCATTATGTTGGTTGTTGGATATCATCGACGTTTTGTTAGAAAATTCCAGATGGTTGAAAAAACAAAAATATTTTCCAACATATATATGTCTATAATACCATTTGGTTTAAATGAGAATATCAGCAAACTATTACATCAAAGACCACCTCAATGTCTCTTCACAACATACCCATTATAGAAAATTATCTGAAAAGCATCTCCTAAACATTATTAATTCAGAAAAACATCCTGTTTCAACAAATTAAATCAATGGTAGTTAAATGATGTTTAAGATATTTGTTCAGGGTATCGTCCAAGGCGTAGGTTTTCGACCATACATCTACAGAAAAGCAATTGAAAATAACCTAATCGGTTCTGTAAAAAACACTGGTAACGGTGTGGAAATCATAATCAACGATAAAGATTTCATAGAAAAACTTACTGATCTGCCTCCATTGGCAAACATCTCAAACTACACCGTAAAGAAGATTACATCAAAAAAACAATTTTCTGATTTCTCCATCCTTAAAAGCACATATTCAGAAGGGGAGACTGAGCTTCCTGCAGATATTTTCATGTGCGATGATTGCCTAAGAGAACTACAGGACAAAAACAATAGAAGACACAACTATTATTTTATTACCTGTACTAACTGTGGACCCCGTTTTTCTATGATAGAGGATTATCCTTATGATAGGCCACTTACGTCAATGCATGGATTTGAGATGTGTTCTTTATGTAAGACTGAGTATAAAAATCCACTGGATCGAAGGTATCATGCGCAGACTGTTGCATGTAAAGATTGTGGCCCAAAACTAAAACTGCTCGATGGTAAAGAAGATATTAGTGGTAGTTCTGATGTTGAAACAATAAAAAAAGCAGTTGATCTCATACGGTCTAAACAGTCAATTGCAGTTAAAGGAGTTGGCGGGTTCCATATTTGTTCGTTATGTGATGATGATAGTGTTGAAAGCGTTAGAAAGATGCTCAATCGTCCGCATAAACCATTTGCGATAATGGCTAGAGATCTCGATATGGTTGAAACCATTGCATATGCCTCACTAAAAGAAAAGGAATTACTCTGTAGTCCGCAAAGACCAATTGTTGCAATTAAAAAGAAACAAAGAGATGATTTCAAGAAGGTTTCAGAGTTAGACACTATTGGTGTTATGCTTCCATATACTGCTCTGCATTACCTTCTGTTTGATTTTATCGATGTGCCGCTTCTTATGACGTCCTGTAATATCCCTGGCGAGCCGG
>JAUWYM010000042.1 GCA_030615845.1 Thermoplasmatota archaeon
ATGAATCCTATTGAACAGGATTTTTCTCATATTCAACGTGATGTGTTGAATAATAGTGATTTCAACAGCCCAAAAGAGGTAATGAATATGATTTCAGCTTATATTGAAAAAGAGCTTAATTCAAATTGAACGTGTAGTTAAGAAAGGAGATTAGAGAATTAGAATGGCGGCTAAGGGCAGTAGAAAAAGAGCAAAGAATAATACGTGAAGATATTTTATCAGGAGAAGCAATGGAAAGGATGAAAAAAAGATTATTAAATAACCCTCCAGAAAATATTATTGAATTAAAGAAAAGAATAAATAATCAAATTAAGATTGAAATTTAGAATCGTAATCTCCATCTAAATAATCACTTGGTTTTTTATACCATTTTTGTTAATATGCACGTTACCCTATGTTTTCAGAAGGGAAAACAGGTTTTATAAGGGAATATATAGCACTATCCTCTCATATGAACAGGTTCCGCATTAAAATTAGAAACAATCTTTGGTTCAATATGCTCCCAGGTCTGCTCACATAAATACCAATCTGTTATCTCTTCCTCCGCAGTTTCTGTTATACTAAATATTTCAGTTTTGTTTAAATGTTCCATATATGGCAAAACGAACATTTCCATTAAAACTCCTCTATTAGTTGGCCATAGATATATCTCAAGTCCAATACGCTGTGATTCTTCATCCATATCACGTAAAGAAACCACATCTACAGAAAACAAACTGAATAATTCGTAAAATATCTCTTGGAGATGTCCGGGAGGTTTCTTTTGTTTAATGAGGTCGACAATTTTTTTGTTTACGCCTATAATAAGTGTGCCAACCCCCTCATTATTTTCATCATATTTAACAATCGGGAAATCGAGTTTCTCGATAAAGTCTTTCAACTTTAATCCTAAGTCAGCAACTTTTTTGTCTTTGATCAAATACCTTCCATATGGATAAGCACATCTTCGCATATTCATGAGATGTTTTTAGTATTATTTAAGGTTTTTATACACGTTGACCTATGCTTTTGGAACTAAAAAAACAGTGATAGATTCATTTTTTCATGACAATTGTCAAACTTTACATATCCATAAATCCAAAAGAGATTAAACATTAGCATTGATTAATGTGTAAAGCCCCTATTAATAGATTTTTTAAGGAATTAATATAGCATGTAACCAAACGTAATCTTTTTAGGATAACGTATGTTTTTGTATACTAATCATGTCAGATGATATTTCAGAATTAAATAAAAGTGCTGCAGAACTTGTTTTATCATATCCAAAATCAACAAGAATACGAGTTATCTCTCATTATGATGCGGATGGAATCTCTGCAGCGGGAATACTTTGTACTGCTCTGTATCAAGAAGGATATGATTTCCATGCAACACTTATGAGAAACCCGTTTAACAAAGGCCTTGAAAGACTTGCAAAAGAAGAAAATGAACTCATAATTTTTTCTGACATGGGAAGTGCACAGATTGAAGCAATAGAGAAAATTGGATGTAAAGCCATTATTTTTGATCATCATCAGTACCTCACACCAGATGTTAAAGAAAATGTTCTGCAGATAAATGCTAATCTCTGTGGAATTGATGGTAACTACGAAGCCTGTGGTGCAACGCTTTGTTTTTCGTTTGCAAAAACACTGAATGCAAAAAACAAAGATCTGGTCTCTCTTGCACTTGCTGGTGCAATTGGTGATAAACAACATATCGGCGGCATAAAAGGTTTTAATAAAGAAATTCTAGAAAATGCCCTGCAAGACGGATTTATAAAAGAACATACCGGTATCAAACTGTATGGAGATTCGCTCTTTGATACCTTGTATTTTTCTATTGATCCATATTACCCTGGCTTATCAGGCAATAAAGATGAGATTGAACGAATTCTTGATAAGCTAAAGATCGATAAGAATACAAACATCGCAGATATTGACAATGATGCAATGATGCAGTTGCAGTCGTTTCTTTTATTTAAACTAATTAAAGCAGGTTGTCAGAAAAATATTTTAGATATAGCTATTAGAAAAAGATTTTTTTCTGAAGTTTTAGGGTGTGAGCTGGAACGGTTTGCAGATCTTCTTGATGCTTGTGGTAAATTCGGACATCGCGGTGTTGGACTTTCAATATGCCTTGGAGATAAAAATGCTTTTGATGAAGCAGAAAAGATTGAAAAGGGCTACAAACAAAAAATCCTAACCGCCTTAATTGGGTTAGACGAAGGGAGCATAAAAGAAACAAAAGGTATGAGATGTTTTTATAGCGAAAATACTTCGCTTGGCGGCGTTGTTGCAGGTATTGCTATAAACTATATTTTTGATGAAAAAAAACCATTGTTTTCTCTTGCACGAAAAAAAGAGGAAATCCATGTTTCCTGCAGAGGCAATCAGAAACTGGTGGAAAAAGGGTTGGATCTTGGTGGTGCAATGAAGAAAGTTTCCTCGGAAATTGGTGGTTTTGGCGGAGGGCATAAGATTGCAGCAGGTGCAACCATTGCAATAGATAAAGAAAAAGAGTTTTTAGAAAAAGTTGAGAGTGTTCTTGTTTCACAGATGAAGGGATAATTATGAAGATATCATGTGATTTATGTATTGAGTATGATAACTCTGAGAAGGCTGAAAAAATTCTTCGTTCAATAAAGGTTGATGATTTTGATTTTGTCACATCCGAAGTACATAATAAGAGGATTGAGGCAACAATAAAAAGCAAGTCTGTCTCGTCGCTTCTGCACACACTTGATGACTATCTCGCATGCCTTTCTGTCGCTGAGAAAATAGTTGATAAAAATTAAGAACACCTATAACATAACCATCTAATTATGAGATTCAATTTAAAGGCAGATTTTCCTTTGAGTGGAAGTGCGGTTTCAATTAGACAAGATATCGATAAATTTGTTTCGGATTTTGCTAAAAAAGTTTTGAATGAGAATGAAAAAATATCTTGGAATTTAAAAGGGGAAAAAGTAGGAGAATTGGACATTGATACTGGTGGTACAAATCGAGCACATAATCTTTTACCTCGGTTTAAGAAGGCATGGAGTTTAGAAATTAGTAAGAAACATCATATTGCTGGTGGAAGAGGTATTAAAATTAGAGAGTACAAGATTGAATTTGAATTAGAAAAAGAACCATTAAAGGACATTTCTATTCCTTTTGCTGATGTAATAATACAAGGAAAAAATGCTAAAATTATTTTAAAAGATGTATCAGAGGAGTTTTTAAGAAAAAACTATATCGATAGAATGATTGCTCTTGTAAAAGAAAAAGTAAAAAATCAATATTATGAAGGAAAAGGTGAGTTCTGGAAACTGATTTGGGAATCAGATGAAAAAAAACCAGTTTGGACAAAAGATCCAACAGAAGAAATGTCCAAGCTAGGTTGGCTTAAGCAAGGACCTACGAAGGGAAAATGGTTTTACCAACCTCAGGCAACTGCAATTTTAAAAGCAATGGAGGAAATAGCGATTAAAGAGGTGTTGGAGCCTCTTGGTTTTCAGGAGATAATTGAATCTCATATCGTCCCGTTTGATATTTGGCTTAAAACAGGTCATCTTGAAGGAATGCCTGCTGAGTTTTATTATGTTGCAGAACCAAAAACAAGAGATGTGGGGCAATGGGAGAGATTTATTGATCTTACAAAAATTACAAAGGAAGTTGATTTTGACGAGCTGCAAAAAAATGTAAACATTCCTAATGCAGGAATCTGTTATGCACAGTGTCCTGTGATTTATTGGTCTTTTAAAGGAAAAACAATAGCTGAGAAATCCCTACCCGTCTTAGTGTATGATAGAACTGCTATCTCTGGAAGATATGAATCTGGGGGGAGACATGGTATAGAGCGTGTGGATGAGTTTCATCGTATTGAACCGGTTTATATTGGCACAAGGGAGCAACTTCTTGAAGTGCGTGATAAACTTTTGGAGAGATATAAACATGTTTTCAACAACATCTTTGATCTTGAATGGAGAATGGCATGGGTTACTCCTTGGTATATGCAACAGGCAGGAAAAATTGGAGATGCCATCACTCAAGATACTGGAACCATTGATTTTGAAGCATATATGCCGTATCGTGGGGATCGGAAGAAATCAGAATGGCTTGAATTTCAAAACTTAAGTATTCTTGGGGATAAATACGTAAAAGCATTCAACGTCAAGGCACAGAAAAGCACGCTTTGGAGTGGATGCTCGGGGATTGGTCTTGAACGATGGACAACTACATTTCTTGCACAAAAAGGACTTGATCCTACGAAGTGGCCTGAAGGATTTAAGAACTATTTGAAAGAGCTACCGAAAGGTATTGAATTCTTGTGATAATTATGGAAAAAAAAGATTTTACAGAATATAAAAGAAAATATGATCTCGTTCGGCATCATGCTTGGGCGGGTCTTGGATTTCTTTCAGTATTGCTTGCAATCAGTGTGATTGCTCCATGGTTATTAGTTTTTCTCTCTCCAATACTTGTTGTCCTTATTGCATATGTAGTGATTTCCTTGCTTTTTACATACAAATATTATAGAGGGTTTTCTGCCACGCAGGAGAGTATCCTGCATTCTGAAGAAGTAGAAAAAGAAAAAATCCATGCTGATGTTGAAAAAGAACATTTGAAACTGGAGAAGAAAAAAGCAAAAGCTGAGGAAAAAGCTAAGAAAAAATTGCAAAAAAAATAGAAAAAACCTTTAAAGAGGAACAGGTATGCGGGCTCTATATGGCTAAGAAGCGGAAAGAAAAAAAAGATGAAGAAGAACTTGACTTTAAACTACCAAAGTTTGATGAAGAAAAATTCCTAAAAAAAGAACGGAGAAATATTAAAACATTGTTTCTTTCGTCTCTTCTTGGTTTTGTAATTGCTCTTATATCTCTTGGCTTCTGGACGCTTTTAAGTGAAAGTGGGCTGCGTTGGGAATTAGTGTTATTATTTGGCGTTTTTAACGCATCCTGGGTGAAATATCTATTTTTAAGACTGAACATTGATCTTACTGATTTTGGAAAGAAAGGATGGTTTGGATCCTATGCCATCTATTTCTTTACATGGCTTATTGTACTCATTATTCTTGTTAACCCACCATTCTATGATGATGAATCACCATATGTTGACGTGGTTGTCCTGCCAGATGTTCAGGAGCTGGGTGGGACAGTACGTATTGTTGCTCAAATCATTGATAATGTTGGAGTGGAAAAACAAGGCATATCATTTACCTTAACTGATCCAGATGGTAGCCCAATATCTGCAGATTTTGCTTTTGACAACAATATTTTTAGCTATACTCATGAAAATCCTGATAATTTAACAGGAAATAATACATATACCTTTAAATTAACTGTTAAAGACGTTAACGGTCGTACAACAGAAAAAGAAGGCTCTTTTAGGTATAGTAATGATGCGATTAAACTTGCTGAACCTCTGGGAACTACAACAGAGCCAGGTCCTGCCGTAACATATTCCACTGATATCAAATTTGATGTTGGATCAGATGTTAGTAGATTTTACTATACAGTTGATGATGGTGATGAGATTAATGTTACTAAAGGAGATGATTTTTATGAAACCGCTCCAAAATATGAGGGCTGGGTAAAAAACAAAAACGTTACCGTAAAAGCATATGCAGAAGTAATTTATTATTTTGAGAATTATCCAACGCAATTTAACAATACTATAGTGGATTATGATACATATTATTTTACTGTCAGTGACGCTATTGAGATTGGTGGAGAAAAACCTCCAGAAATAACCCTTCCAGGGCCTCGTTATGTTGGTGCTACTCCCGGGTTTGAAGTTGCAATATTTTTAATATCTCTTGTTGTCGTTGCTTTACTTTTCAAATATAGAAAGAAAGATAAAAAGAAATGAACGAGCTAACATTGTTTTGTAAAACCTTGAAAAAGGATTTTACTCCGAAAATACGAGATTCGACAAGGCCTGTTCGGTGTTGGACAGAAAAAGATGTTTTAAGCGGTAAAATAGTTGATGCATACGTCATTATTTTTAGAACACGTGGTTGTTCTTGGGCGCTTCAATCTGGATGCAGCATGTGCGGATATTTTAATGACAGCATGTGGAAAAAAGTATCTGACAGTGATTTGTTAAAACAATTTGAGAACGCTGCGAAGCAGTATTCTGGTGAAAAATTTGTGAAAATTTTTACTTCAGGTAGTTTTCTGGATGACAATGAAATAAAACCAAAAGTGAGAGATAAAATACTCAGAAGACTTGTGGAAACAGCTGAGAAAGTATCTGTTGAATCACGGCCTGAATATATTACTAATGAGAAACTATCAACAATACGAGAGATGTTTGGGTCGAAAACGTTTGAAGTTGGAGTTGGTCTTGAAACTGCAAATGATTTTGTCCGAGAACATGCGATTAATAAAGGATTTACTTTCAGTGATTATCAGAAAGCTGCAAAAACTTTGAAAAAGTATGATGTCAAACTAAAGACATATGTACTTGTGAAACCGCCTTTTTTAACAGAAAAAGAATCTATCAAAGATTGTATCCATACCGTTGATTCAATTAAGAAATATACAGATACTATATCGTTTAATCCGGCAAATGTTCAGCGAAATACAGTAGTGGATTATCTTTGGAAAAGAAAACAATATAGACCCGCTTGGCTTTGGAGTGTTGTTGAACTACTGAAACAAAGTAAAAAGTTGACGGATGCACATATCAAATGTGACATTGCTGGTGGTGGAAGCATGCGAGGAGCGCATAATTGTAGGTCATGTGATCATATGTTTCTTGACGCAATTGCAGATTTTTCCTTATCCCAAGATACCAAAGTGTTTGAGGATCTTGACTGTGAATGTAAG
>JAUWYM010000011.1 GCA_030615845.1 Thermoplasmatota archaeon
AATATTTTAATGTAGCTAGAAATATGCAAAGATTTGTCAAAATTAGACAAGATTTTATCATTGATTAACAAATCAATTTTATATAAATGGTAGAATTGTATTTTTAGTTGCTGATTAGTGTAAAAGTGTTAGTTACTGAGACTAATGTCTATTAACTTTACAAAAAACTTATTTTTGCGTGATTAAATCACACATTATATGGGATCATAATGTATTACATATTTGTTCTTGCGTTTCCCTCTTTTTACTACTTTATCCTCATTTTTACAATACGGGCAGTGCATCCTAATCCCCATAAGAGTATCTCTTAGCTTTACTTAGATGTTACGAATTCGAGGGAATATCAACTAAGAGCAAAGTTATTAAACGAGTTTAGGTGAGGCTTTATCTTTTTTATAAATATATCTGTTATATCAGACTAAAATGGCATGAATATCTCTGGTACAACCGAATAAAAGATAAGAAATTAAAAAAAGGATATGTCATTGCGGGGTTGGTTTTTACCTTTATTGATAAGAGAGATCTATTCTCCTAAGTTGTTTCCAAAACGTGATTTATGAGATAAAACCACATATTATTTGGACAAAAAGACTACTTTTGTTTTTTCTTAACTTTTAATGGAAGATACAAAACATAAAATATGCAAAAAAACTCAATATTTGCTGCAATAATTATGTAGTAAAGATGGAGCCCCTGATATATATGAAAAATGGCTAGTAACAGGGCAATTACTATTGCAATAATTACATATATTGTGATTAATTGCCGTTCACTTCTATTTTCAAACATTAGATATGAAATATCTTCTTTAACATATTAATATTTTTGTAGATAACAAAATACATACTAATTCTTCACACAATTTATTTTTGTTTTTTCAACTCATCTAGAAACACCTGATGATCCTCCTCAGAATCAAAAATAAAAGGAACACCCTGAAATCCACAATCTTTACAAAGGTAATTCATACCGATTACAGAGAGATAACTAAAAATGTTTTTACTCCCACAACTTGGACAAGCACGGATTTCCATAATGCATCATTTATTCCAAATAATCTATGATACACCATTTAAATATTAACATTTTCTGAGATTTTTGGCAATAAACCTTTTCCTTCTCAATTTCTGAGTTAATAAATCATAAAAAATTACATAGTCCTTTTACATCCCCATCCTTTCTTTTTTAGCTAGGGTACCAGTCTTATGGGCAGATGCCCCAGCGCCCCATACGACAGCGTGTGCTGCTATGTAGAGATCTATGTCGCCCCCAAGATGGATCCCATTTGAACGTTGTGGGTGGTTCATTGTAGAGTAGATTGTGGCTGTGAATGCAAGAATGAATAGGTTTTATATAGAGAACTGTTAATCTACTGAGACTTCAGGGGGTTTATGATGGTCCGCCGCCCTGTTTTTTAACCACTACGTGAATTTCAATTTCCTCTGTTGATTCTGACTCCTCATCACTTGCGATAAGCTTAACCCAGTAACTTCCATGTTCTTCATAACTATGATTAACAACCGGACCCGTAGCATCTGTATCGAAGGTTGTTCCATCGTAGTCGAAATCCCAATAATAGGTAACGTCTATCACCATCAATATCGAATGTTTCTGACGCGTTAAACGTGATGTTCTGATCTACAACCGCTGTAATAGGCTTCCCACGGCTCCCATTCGTCACAACATCGATCACAGGCGGCCGATTCTCCACCATGTTCTTTATTCTACTATGGTTATGTTCACGAAACTGCAACTTATTTTCATGACGATGCTCAATCCCGCTTATAACAGGTATAAATTTATATTTCTCACCACCACTATACTTATGAATAGAGTTTTCAAGATCAATATCCACAGTAATTGTATTATTCCCCTTACTAATATTAAACAAATGCAATTGTTGAATTTTTAACCAACCAGAGGGAACAGTAATGTTTACGGTTTCTTTAGTTTCATTTAACACACCAATAGCACTAGAAACATTAATCCAGAGTTTAGAATAATCACCGACCTCTATCTCCACAACACCAAGTGTCTCATTTATATGACTCAAATTCAAAGAAATAAGATCAACAGTTTTCGGCTCTGACATAACTGTTACATACGAATCATCATCAGTTTGCTTAAAAAGTCTAATCTCAGAAAAGGTGACATTTACATGATCGAAATCCTCTGTGACCTTATCTGTGACTAGAAACTCAACATTACCAGTCTCAACCACTGCTTCTTCTTTTTCCTCAATACAACCGCAGGCGAGGACAAACAAGCCTATGACAATACATACAGCTAGTATTTTCATTTTCATAGTTATCTCCGTCTATCCCTTATTATACATCTCTTTTTAAACTATATGTCTAATGGAACCACTGTTTTTATCCAAATGCACCTAAAGTAAAAAAGAAAGGAAAAAAAGGGTTTTATAGAGGGGGAATTGTCTGGGTTATCTACGTTCAGTTTAGGGTTATATGTCTATGTGTTTTACCGGTCAGTTGATAGGATACAGCATGACATGCTGCGGTTCATGGTGTAATAGTGAAACCGTCCATAAGTAATCCAGATGAATCATCGGGGTTCGTAACACGCACGTCCCATACTCTTGGCCGAGGTGGACCGCCGCTCTTGGCAGTAATCGTAGCTGTGATGGTATTGGAGTCAATGACAACTACTTTGGATGCTGTCGGAGCAGGACCCGCACCATTCTCGAAGGAGACACCGGCTCCAGCTATAAACCCTGAGCCTGTGATAGTTACATCTATAGTGGTGCCGGCTTGCATTGTATTCGGATCAATAGCTGTTACTATAACCTCTGAGCCTGGTTCTTTTACTTCTATTGTAGTAGTCATTGCATTATTCTCAGGATACTCGTCACTTGCAAGGATTGCTTCAGCTTTTATCGTATGAAGGCCTATAGTTGCTCCTGTGGTATCCCATGTGAAGGTTTCCACTGTCGAGCCTCCAGCCGCCAAAGTTATGCTTCGTGTTTCGGTGAACTCCCCATAAGTTTCATCTGTAACTGTTAACTCAAATGTTTCATCATAGGTTCCTAGATTTTTCACTGTTACATCGATAGTTGCTGTTTCCCCCTGAAATACAGAGCTTGGAGTATCAATTGCAGTGGTTGCGACATCATGTTTATCTGGTGGAGTACTTGCTGCTGCTTCTGCATCAACAAGACCATATCCATACCAATTATCTCTCCCTGAATCCCCGAGATCTTCAGCAGTATCATCCATCTTCTGTCGTACTTCATTATTATCCCATATGCCGTCATTGTCTAAATCATATGTTGGATCAACAGCACCTGCCAGAACCAATGCAGCAACTCCTGAAACATGCGGACAGGCCATCGACGTACCAGAATTATAATCATAGGTGTCATCCCACCAGGTAGAATAGATGCTGACTCCAGGTGCTGCTAATTCTACAGCAGGTCCTGTACTGGAAAACCAAGCTCTTTGGTCATCTGTAGTTGTTGCTGCTACAGCAATGGTTGAATCATATCTTCCAGGATATTCTACATTATTACCCTTACCAGGAGGATTACCACTATTTCCTGCAGCGGCAACGACCACTACACCCTTTGTGTAATAGGCATAATCACAGGCATCCTTCCAGGACTTCACAGGCTTATTATATCCAATACTTAAGGAAATAACATCTGCACCATTATCAGCAGCCCATACTATCCCATCTGCAATCCAGCTAAGGTATGCACCACCGTTATAGTCTAATACTTTGGCAGCTATAAGTTTTGCATCAGGTGCAACACCTACCACACCAATGGTGTTGTTTACCGCGGCTGCGATACCAGCACAATGGGTACCATGGCCATTATCATCCATAGGGTCATCGGTATAGTCAACAAAACTTGCTCCATCAATACAGTTAGCAGCAAGATCAGGATGATCATAATCAATACCAGTATCTACAATCGCAATGTAGATATCGCTTCCTGTATTTGATGACCATACCTTTTCTGCATCTATGCGGTCAACACCCCAAGGTATAGGTTGTTCACTGACTAGTTGAACATACTTGTCTTCCTCAATGTATCTCACTTTTGGATTATTTTGAAGAGCGTTTATTGCTGTCTCTGGAATCGTGGCTGTCACAGCATTAATCCCAGATATTTCCTTTTTAGTTTCTCCACCAAAAGTATTTATCAACGCAGTATCAGGTTTTCCATTAAATCCAATTATTACTTTTATTTTTTCATTCGGTTTGTCAGCAGCGTTTTCACCTGTTATCATAGGTGCCGTGCTAAGCAACAGGCCTATGGCAATAAATAATATGATAATTTTTTTCATGCTTTACCCTTTCCAATACTTCTATATTGTAGTATATGCTGCAAAGCTTTAAAATATTTTGCCTAAAAAATATAAGTTAAAAAACAAAAAAAATATAGTTAAACAGGCTAGGGAAGTGGATCCCACTTGTACGTTGTAGGTGGTACTGTGTACCAGTGTTGTGTAAAAGGTGGGTAGTGTTCCAGGTTTTCCTCCCTCAAATCTACAACCAAATGTTATGTTTTTTCCTTTTATAAAAACCACACAAAAACAAAAAAAGAAAAAAAGATGTTTGATATGATGATTATTTCTTTGGTTTCTTAGGTTTTTCTTTTGGCTTTTCTTTTGGCTTTTCTTTCGGTTTTTCTTTTGGTTTTTCTTTCTTTTTTGTTGCTTGATAAATTCCAAGTAGTACGAGTATCACTATTATCATGCCTATGCCCAGCATATACCACATTGTGTTGTCTTCTTTTCCTACCGCCCCTTCGCTGTATTCAGTAAGTGTGTCTGTCTCAGGATCATATATGTAATCCCAGCCAGTTGTTCCATCGCTGTTTATCAAGTAGGTTTCATCGTCTTGTTTTTCAACAGTTGTTTTTTCCTTGGTTTCATTGCTGTAGAATGAACCATATGTCCCATTACTATTTTCATCTATGAGGTATCCAATATCTTTGACATAGAGTACATCGATTAAAACAACGTATTCTGTGGTTCCAGAGTATGTCTTGTTATCATTTGCCTTAACCTCAATGGTATAAATTCCCCAAGTAGACCAGTTATGCGTCTGCGTGACAGCTGTAGCGTTTGCTACAAAACCAGAAGTTGTATTAGTATCATCACCCCAGTCAAACGTATATTGAAGTGTATCGTTGTCATCATCAGTTGAAACCGCGGTATAATCATAGTCAGTATTCTTTGAACCCGCTTGTGGACCACTTACCACTGGTGCAGTAGGTGGACTGTTTGGTGTTACTATTGTTGCTGTTGTTTCATCAGTATCCGTTGCGCCTGGTCCATCTTTTACTTGGAGAATAACAGTAAATATTCCCCCACTATCATATGCATGAATGACGGTTGCATTCTCTAACCATTCTGTATCATATGTGCCATCTCCATCAAAGTCCCAACGATAATCCAAGTCAGTTCCTTCTGGATCAGAACTTAAAGAGCCATCAAATGTAATATTCTCTCCAGGTGTTCCTGTGTATGGCTCTCCTGCTGACGCATTTGCTGTTGGTGGTTGATTCGGAGTGCCGCCTCCGTTGCCACCGTTGCCACCGTTGCCACCGTTGCCGGTTGTCTCGGTGGGTGTACCACTTTGTAGATCGGATGACTCCCCTTCATTTCCAGACGTATCAACTGCTGATACATTATAAGTATATTCTTGCCCATTAGTAAGACCAGTATGTGTATAGGTTATAGTTGGATGGTCAACTACTATAGGTGAAGGATCTGGCCCATTATGATAAATATTATAGTAATCAACAGCAACGTTATCAGTTGCTGCAGTCCATGCAAGATTCAATTTTCCATCTTTTGCATCTGTTACAGTAAGTCCTGTTACTTTTGACGGAGGTTCGGTATCTTTTGGACCCGTAGTAAAACTCCATATAGAACCTTCTGTAGAGGCACCATGGTTATCCCAAGCAACTATTTGCCAATAATAAGTTGTTGAAAAGTCCATCTCGCCAGGATCATAAGCAGTATCTCCATGTCCAGTAGCAACTGATGGTGGTGGACTTACAATACCAAAATACACATCGTATGTTACTAGATCACCATCTGGATCCCCACCTGTCCATCCTATATCTGCATTTATTCCAACATCTATTGCACCATCAGCTGGTGCTGGATTACTTGGTTCATATGGTGCATTGTTTATCGGTGGAAGTGATGTATCAATAGTTAGATTTATTGGGAAATATAGGGATTGGTCTTCTATTATTGTAACGGTTTCTGCAGCTAACCAAGTTCCTGCAGGAATGGTAACTGCAAAGGTACCTGTTTGCCCTACTTCTTCAGCTAAAGTTATTGTATAAAAACCATATGGATCATCAAATAGAGTTGCAGTTTTGTCTTGTCCTGGAAATGAAATGACTACTTGATCAGGTTTTGTAATTATTTCATCTACATATACATATCCTCGGATAGTACAAGGTTGTGGCTCAGCTGATGCAATTGGAAAAACAGCAGCTATTGATAGCAGCATTATGCCTATTACTATAGTTGAACATATCTTTTTTTGGCTCATATTAACCTTCCCCGTAAATTTATATTGGTTATTCGTTTGCATAATATATAGATATCGATTTTGTTATTTTGGTTAGTCGCACCAGAAGTATATATCTGAATACGCGATTATTCCCATGTAACCATCTGGTTGTCCAATTGCCCAGTTTGTATCAAAGCATTCATTTATGCCAACAAAGTCTGCATCAAATTCAACTATGACTTGTTCACCTGGTAATAGTGTTCCAGTGAAATCCCATGTAATTATGTTATTACCTGCATCATAGTTTTCAGTATGTGTTATTCCACTGCCACCTGGAACTGTTACAGATATTGTTGCATCAAATACTAATGTATCCGGTAGTTGATCTTCGATTATGAAATCTGTGATTGGGCATGCTCCTGTGTTTTCAAAGATTATTCTGAATTTAGCATGGTTATCAGGATCTCTTGCCATTCCATAGCTACCCCACATTTCGTAATCATAGCACCATGTTTCTTTTGTAACATCCCACAATGGTTCACAAGGGGGTTCCTCTTCTTCAATGAGAACAACATAATCTTCTACTTCACCATCGTCTGCTGCACCTGTGTATGTTAGACCGCCTAGTGAGTTGATTCGGAATCTTGCATAAGTGTCTCCTAGTAATGCTCCGGGTGGAATTGAAAATGTTAGACCGTAATGAATAATTCCATTGGTTAGATATTCATCTGTGAAGATTTGTTCACCAGCGTCATCAAAGTCGCCATCTTGGTTGAAGTCAATCCATGCGTTGAGATATCCATCTGCTGGCGTCCAGGTCATGTCAATGTCTACATTTCCTAGATCACCAGGATAATATGGTCCGTTGAATGTTATTCCGTCTTCGTCATCGTTGCCATCGTCGTCATCGCCATCTGCGCCAATGGTTGGTTGTCCATCTGAGTCTAAGTCTGATCCTACGCCCATGTATGGAGCAAATGGTTCATGTCTTGCTCCATCACTTGCTAGAAGTGTTCCATATTCGTCTGGTGCGTCTCCGAAGTCGAATACCTCCGGGCATTCATCAACCCATACTTCTGCGCTTCCATCGCCCCAGTCGTAATCACAGCAGGTGTAGTATGCCTCGGCATATACTTCATTGGTGTGATAGCCGCATTCTACTACTTGTACGTCGAATTCTATGTAAATATATGCACAATATGGCAATCCAAATTCTACGTCAGGTTCACCTGTTTGTTCACCCCATGTTAGTGTTGTTGAGCCATCTGGGTTGTTTTGCTCATTTGGTTGTACTTCTGGTCCGGATTCTTGTTCGTACATGTTCTCTGCATCCCATAGGAATGTTACAACTGTGCTGTCTGGTACGTATGCTAGTCCTGCTGGTAGGTCGTCAACGACGTATAAACCTGTGAATAAACAGGATCCATCGTTGTGCATGCTAATGTTGAATGTTACTATGTCTTCTATATCTTGCTCAGTGTAATCATCCCAGTAGCCCATGTCTTCTCGCCATACGGATTTGCCGACATCAATATCTGGTTCACATCCCATTACACTTGCGCTGTCTGCGTCGTCAACGTAATCACATGAGGAATCTGCATACACCTCAGCTACATTCTCTTCCAATACATCACAAGTGATTACTATTGCATTGAATTGTATGATAGCAAATTCTCCAGGTGCCAAAGGATCAAGACTCCAGTAAAGTTCACCGTCATCCTCTTCGGGTTCATAGGGTGATGCACCCTCACCATTGTACTCTACTGTTGAACCACCTGGTAAGTATGTAATACCCGGTGGTAGATAATCGTAAACATCGATGTCATAAAGTTCAATATCTCCATCGTTTTCCACATAGATGGTGAAAGTGAATTCTGTTTCAATTGGTATAGTTAGTTCCTCCTGTTCTTCGCCTACTGTTTTCTCTACAAGAATACTTGGGTTGTAGATATATAGTGTGTGAGTGACTATTTCACTCTCACATCCAGCTGCATCTACTGCTTTGGCGCTTATGTCATAGGTGTGTCCGGGACTCCATATGCCTTCTGAATCATAGGACCAGTATGACCATCCATTGTCTTCCTCGTCAAAGTCGCATTCTAACCATACAGGTTCACTCTGCCAGACCTCACCATCCCAATATAAGCCATTGTGATCATAGATTTGAGTATAAACTATTATTACCTCTGTTTCTATGTCACATGCTCTGAAGTTGAGATCGCCAGGTCCTTCGCATCTTTCATCATATTCGTCTTCTGGATCGGTAATTTCAACGTATGGACCACTGGTATCTGTATAGAATCTCACTGGCTCTCCAACAATGTGTATCCAGTATTCTTCTCCCGTGAACATATGGGTTAAGGTATCACCGGGTATACCATATGCCCAGCTGAACCAGTATGTTCCATCATAGTAGAATACAAGGTCGAAGTTGCCATCATCTATAGATGCCAATACGCTTTCTACTGTGTTGTCACATGCTATTGCATATTGTGGTAATGATAGTTTGTTCCACTCTAGCTCCATCCATTGATCGTATACGATTGTTGTGAATACCTGAATCTGTACATCATCGTATTCTTTGTTGCCCCATTGATCTTGTGCTTTGGCTTCTAAATCAAGGATTGAACCACTTGAATACATGTACACTGGTATCTGTGCAGTAAACTTGTCAATATCACCATCCCAGTCAACATCAAAGTATATATCTGGTGCGCCATATGGACTGTCTAGCCATATTTTGACGTTACCTATGAGTTCATCCATGTCACTGTAAGTCCAGTCGTCCCAGTAATGCACATCAACTATCGCTGTAACGTATCTCTCACAGCATTCCTCACAGGTCATATCAAATTCTTCATCTTCTTCAGGTTCTGTTATTTCACAGAAGATTGGTCTCCAATGTGTTTCAAGTACAAGGTTGAATTCCTCTTCGTCAAATGTTCCCCAGCTACCATATTGGTCTACTCCATGGACCCATACAGTATAGGTTCCAGGGTCCATACCTGTGCTGTCAAATGTTGCAATTACATCAACTGTTGAATCACCCCATGCATAACCAGTGTCTGGGCTCATTGATATACCTGTTCCATAGTCTGCTTCATCTGGTTTATTGGTTTGGATGAAGTATTCAGCATCATCAACATATCGTCCAGGATAGATACTTTGAATTGTTCCAGTAACAGTAAGTTCCACCCCGGTTCCATCTATCTGTATCATTGATGGATCTGGTTGTACATCCACAGCTGTTGCTAGTGGTCCCGGTCGTTTTCCAACTTCTACTTGTATTGAATCTGTGCCTCTATTTCCTGCTTCGTCAGATATTGAAACGTTTAGATATAGTAGTCCACTTGGTATGCCAAGAGGTATTGGTAGTGTTCCTTCCCACATACCAGAATCCTTGTTATAGATAAGACTTCCAATGTTAACACCTGCTAGTGTAACATATGCTTCTGTATCATGGCCTATACCAGAAAGAACATCTGTTGCTATTACTTGCATATCAAATGACTCAAGACCAACATCAGCACCATCTTCAGGTAGTATAATCTCTACCTCTGGTGGTGTGTTATCAATTCCAACAAACACAATGTTTTGATCTGCAACAAAATCAGCCACAATATCTGTAAAGAACTCCATTGGATCTGAATATCCATTATCATCCCAGTATGTCATTGCTTGTACATAGTACCAGTGTAAGACTTCAAAGAGGCTATTCCAACTATTTCCAAGGTTATCCTCTGCACCTGCAACA
>JAUWYM010000107.1 GCA_030615845.1 Thermoplasmatota archaeon
CAAAGGCAGGGATGCTTGGACTAATGAGAAGTCTCGCTTTAGAACTCGCAGATAAAAAAATATATGTTAACGCTGTAGCACCAGGCACAATTGAAACTGATATCATTGCAAATTACACTAAAGAAATGAAAGAAAAAAGGATGAAAGAAATCCCGTTGAAGAGATTAGGAACACCTGAAGATGTAGCAAATACTTGTCTCTTCCTTGCATCTGACCTATCAAACTATATTACTGGTGAAACAATTAATGTCAATGGAGGATTGTACATCCAATAGAATTAATTGAATATGATGTAGAGGTGTTTTTTTGGACATAAAAAGTGCTATTTCAAGTCGTCATAGTATACGAGGTTATTTAGATAAAAAACTATCAAATGATTTAGTTTTTGAGATTATTAAATTTGCGCATCTGGCACCATCTGCAGGAAACATGCAGGCTCGGGATTTTATAATAGTTGAAGATATTGAAATAAGAAAAGAATTAAGCAAGGCGGCATTGGATCAAGAATTCATCATTGAAGCACCAGTAAGTATTGTTGTTTGCGCTAATTTAGATCGTATATCTCCCTATGGAACTCGTGGAAGGGAGCTGTATTGTCTTCAAGATGCTGCTGCAGCAGTAGAACACATCCTTCTAATGGCAATTGAAAATGGATTAGGCACATGTTGGGTTGGGGCATTTAATGAAAAAGAGGTATCTAAAATACTACAACTACCTTCACATATACGACCAGTTGCAATTATTCCAATAGGCTATCCAAAAGAAAAACCTATACCAACATCTAGAATAGATATAAAAGAATTAATTCACTATAATAAGTGGTAGTATTTAATGTTGTTCAGTTGATTTTTCAGGTTCAGCTGGTTGCTCTTCACTTGTTGGTTTTTCAGTTGACACTTCTTGTGATTCGGTGATTTTCTCCTCTATTTTCTCAGCAGGTTTTTCACCAACTTTTTGTTCTGGTTTATCTTCAACAGGTTTTTCTTCACCTTCTGCCTTTTCACCAACTTCTTCTTTTGGTACAGCCTTTTCCTCTGGCTTCTCAGCAGGTTTTTCTTTCCTGCCTTTAAACTCAGTATACCCACAGGTTCCACAACTTAAACGATCCTTATGTTCAGCAAGAAACACACCATCACCACATTTCGGACAGTTTCTCCTTAATCGTACTATTCTATCCCCTTCAACTTTGAATATCTCTCTTTTTTTCATGATCATTCCTTCTTTTCCTCAGCAGATTTTTCTTCCTCTTTTGATTTTTCAGCAACTTCTTCTTTCAGTTCAGCCTTTTCTTCTGCAGCTTTTTCTACACTTTCTGTTTTTTCAGTGGATTCTTCTTTCTTTTCCCTGGCAGGTTTTTCTTCCTCTTTGGACTGTTCCGTCGTTTCTTCTTTTTGCTCTGTTTTCTCCTCAGCAGGTTCTTCTTCACCCTCTACCTTTTCAGCAACTTCTTCTTTTGGTTCAGCTTTTTCCCCTGGTTTCTCAGCCAGTTTTTTCTTTTTTTCTTTAGCTGGCTTCTTCGGAGCTATCACAGCATTCCTTACTAAAATATGGTCTTTTTCACCAGCTTTTGCCTTTTCTACAGATTTATACACCTTGGCATATCCTACTGTTTCATTACTGCCAAAACTTGATTTCATAAAGTTAACCATAACAGTTTCTTTTTTCACATTCATTTTTTCTGCCAGTTCACTTCTGACAAGTTCACGTTTTGGTGTTCCTTCACTTGCATGATGGATGACAAAGTGAACTTCAGTTCTTTTTAGCAATGGGTTGTTTGTTTTTGATTGAATCTCTATTTCCATATCTATCACATTCTATCTAGTATTTCTTTTACTTTATTTTTATGAGCCTCATTTACCTTAACTATTACGACCCCTTTATTCGGCAATCCATATATTACTGTTACGTCTGCTGGAGCCAAAAAAATTGCGGCAAGGGCAGCAAGGTCTTCTTCACCGTCAACTTCTATGCAAAGTGGGCCTTTTTCTAGATTTTTATATGCTGATTCTATAGTATTCCAGAGTTCATCAGTTATTGTTCCTGGTGGATTTTTTACTCTTATATGGGTTGTACCGAAATCTTTGATTTTCTCTTTCATTTCAGAGGAATATTCTTTGCGTTTAATTGTATAATCAACAATGCAAAGTACTGGTTTAATTCCATTGTTAAGAAGCGTAAATGTTACAAGATCTCCAACTGAAACAATATATCTCTCATGAGAAAGAAGCTTCAAAAGTTCTTGTTCATTGACAAGACGTCCCAGTGGCTCTTTTAGCGCATCCCTTAAATCATTGGGTAAGACAAACATTACTATCTTACCTTCAATGCATATTTACCTGGTTTTGTGATGTTCATCTTTTTTGCAATCTGTGATCTTGCCGGGTCACGAATAATGACGTAGCCTCTCCATCGTTTCGCTGTTTGTTCTGAACAATACGGGCAGCGATCCTTTTCTGTTAATAAATGACAGTTTTTACAGGCGTTAAGTGTCTTCATCTCCTACCCTTCTTCCTTTTCTTTTTATCTTTCTTTTTATCTTTCTTTTTGTCTTTCTTTTTGTCTTCTTTTTTTTCATCCTTTGGTTCTTTCAGCCATTCATGAGCACCAAGAGCAGGTTGTCGCATCGTAAGACCGATTTTACTTTCTCTTGCAGATAACTCGTTTAAACTTATCGCGACAATTCTTGCCCGTACATGATCTCCAACTTTTAACACTTTTTTATTTTCTTTCCCTACAATTCTTTCGTTCTCAGCATCAACATCGACATAATCATTCATGATTTGACTCATATGTATTAACGCATCAAAGGGGCCTATATGACAGAAAGCACCAAACTCTACGATTTCACAGATAAGTGCGTCAGTTATTTCCTGAAGTGCTGGATTAAAGGTGATGGCATCAAATTCAACCTTTTGATACATTCCCCCATCACCATGAATAACAATTCCATCTCCAAGCGTATTGATGTTATCCACTGCAACAATCAAACCATGTTTTTTTCGAATGGTTCCTTCAAATGTTTTTTGAACAATATCATTTATCGCCTTTCTTAAATTTTCGCCGAATCGTTCAGGAGGTACCCGTACCGTATCATCTAATTTTACTAAGGTATACATTTTATCACGTTTATGTAGTATAAAATCGACTTGGAATGAACTTATTCCTTAAATTCTTTTTGAGTGTTTAAGGACAAACCATTTATAGGCATGTGGTATATAAAAAAATTTTCAGATATAATCTATAAATACATTTACGCTACAAATTAAGGAGGGAGAAGGTTTATAAAATATCCGCTATTCCACTTGTTGTAATATTTGTAGTGCTAAGTTGATAGTAAAGATTCAAAAGGAGAAACCACCATGGTAGAGTTCAAGATAGTAGTAAACGATACAAAAACTGGTAAATCACATAATATTTTAGTGAGCGGGCATCATGCTAACTCCTTGATTGGTAAAAAGATAAACGATGAAGTCGACGGTATTTTTGTTTCATTACCTGGATATAAATTGCAGATAACAGGAGGTACTGATAAAAATGGATTTCCCATGAGAAAAGATTTATCAGGAACAATACGACGGAGATTGCTTCTCAGTGAAAGTCTAGGGTTCAAACCAAAAGATTCCGGGGTACGAAAAAAGAAGTCTGTGCGGGGGAATACGATAAATCAAGAAGTCGTACAGATCAACATGAAAGTCGTTAAACACAGTTCAAGGCCTATTGAGGACATTATTAAAGTAGAGGAGAAAAAGGAAGAAGGTAAGAAAGAGGAACAAGAATGAGTTTTCCAAAGCCACCAGAGGTAAATATCGGAATGATCGGCCATGTTGATCATGGTAAAACAACGTTAACTCAACGACTTACAGGGAAATGGACCGATGAACATTCTGAAGAACTCAAAAGAGGTATCTCCATACGACTTGGGTATGCTGATGTTGCTTTTTATAAATGCCCGAAATGCGATGAGCCAGAGTGCTATATGGTAAAGAAAAAATGTCCTCATTGCAGTAGTTCTTGTGAACTACTTAGAGTAGTTTCTTTTGTTGATGCCCCGGGTCATGAAACCTTAATGGCGACGATGCTTTCTGGCGCTGCTATTATGGATGGCGCAGTACTTGTGATAGCTGCTAATGAAAAATGTCCTCAGCCTCAGACAAGGGAGCATTTAACGGCACTTGAAATCTCCGGTACAAAAAATATTGTTATTGTTCAGAATAAAATTGATCTTGTCTCTGAAAAAAATGCAGTAAAAAATTACGAGCAGATCACAGAATTTGTGAAGGGAACCTGTGCTGAGAATGCCCCGATTATTCCTGCGAGTGCTCATCATGACATCAACATTGATGTCTTAATTAAAACAATGGAAAAGTGTATCCCGACGCCAGAACGGGATGTGAACAAGCCTCCGCTTATGTACATTGCACGAAGTTTCG
>JAUWYM010000152.1 GCA_030615845.1 Thermoplasmatota archaeon
GTTTTTGGATGACCTGATCTAAGATCCTTCATGTCAAAGTTATTGATATAGCTCGTAAGTGTTTGTGAATATGCCTCTCCCAAAATATCATGACCTTCTGTACCATATTGTTTGAAAAATTCAATAGTAATCCAGGAATCACCACCACCAGTGGTTAATTCTTTTCCAGGCATTCCATACCCAAGACCAGTGTTACCTATGGTAGCAATGGTTCCACCATTTGGATTTCTGATAAGTCGCCAGCTGAACGATTCAGGGATAGGAGTGCCATAGCACCACATTGAAAGTTCAGGAAATGCTGGGAAGTAATAATGCATGATATCTAATACACCAAGCACCATTGAAACATTGAACTGACTGTTGTGACAACCACCTACTACTGCGATTGGTAGTTTTTCACCATTAGAAATGGTATCCATTGGAAATGCTGGAAACGTGACATATGGTGGCCATGGTCGCAATGTGGTTACTATCAATCCGGTGACACTGCTATGTGCCCTGTTTCCACAGATACCGGGCTTTTGATCAGCCCACACATTTGGACTACCATGACCTGAGAAAAACAGAAAGCCACTTCCTTCATTCATAGCGTTAATAACTGTATCTTGACCGGTGAATTTTCCGTTAGAAGTCCAAAGGATTTCTTTTTCGAAATCCTCTGGCATGTAATACAATGCGCCACCACGACCCATTAGTGCTTTCTCGCCTGTAGTCCATTCCCCTTCATAGTACATTTCTGTATCATTCCGCCAGTCGGAAAACACTACATCGCCATTATCATCTTTAACCCAAACATGAATGCTGCTTAGATTTCCATATGGCTTTGGATCATATGTTTTTCCACGAATTGTGAGGATGCCATCTACATAGCTTATGTTTGCCCAATAATAAAACTCATTACAGTATGCTTCACCTTCGTTAGGTGTATAAGTATAATCAGTGTTACCAAGTGTGTCACCTTCTGATATTGTGACGATTTCAGCGATTGGTGATGATGGATAATTGTTTATTCTAAGATGATCATCATGATTGAATGTAAGCTGGGTTTCCACAGACGGATCAATGGTGATATTTATGCTTTCTATTGGTCCATAATCTCCATCAGGGTTTGAACTCTGCGCATAAATCGTGTAAGATCCAGTCTTCAAGCCATCTGTATCCCATTGTATGTTTAAATCAATCTGGTCAAGAAAACCATCACCAGAAACTACAATCATTTTTCTAAACCATGATGGATCAGCAGAACTGCTTTCATAGGTGATAATTTTATCAACAACAGTGTCCACTTCATCAACGGTTCGGCAGGCTAGCCTACCAAGACAGACATCAGGATAGAAATCTAGGTCTGTGTCGTTTTCCACACCAGGTTTTCCCCAAGCAGCAAAAATTCCATCATTATTTGGATCCCAATCAGCAAACGCACCGCCTTCTCTATAAATATCTGAGTAATAGAGGTCACTGATTGTACCTGGATCATGGATAGTGGATTCAGCTGTGAGTGGGAAGGCGGGATCATCGTACAAGTTGGTATATCTAACAGGAATATACCAATCCCGTGATCCTTGATTGACGTCATCGCGAGGTTTCGCGTATATAACTGAGTCCAGCCCTCCGACAAGTAGGACATATTTGATATCCCAGGTTTCAATCGCGTCTTTAATAAAATACTTAATCTGTTCTGGCTTATCCACACCAGAGTATTCATCATATATCTCTTCGGTCGTTTTTAATGTAGTATCAACACCAAAATTGTTTTTATGATCTACTAATCTCTGTAGTTTATCAGAAAACTTTGATGGAGTTATGATTACCATATCATATTCGCTGTTTTCTGGGAAAGGATTTACTTCTGGTTCTTCATAGGTTATCATAATTTCGGAGCTCTCTGCACTATATAGCTTACTGGTCGCAGGAGCATATCTTACTGGGAACACGTGTATTGCTACATGTGTTACACGTTCGGCAGCGGCATTTAACCCACAGCCAATATGATAGCTATACCAAGCAGAGGGAAACAGTTCTTGACTTGCATATGTTACCTCATCCTTCTCATTTTTTACAACAACATTATTTGCAGATGTTAATGGTAATGGTGTACGGGCTGGACGTATTTCTTTCTCAATTTCATACTCGCAAATTTCTTTTGGTAATACATTTACCTGTATGTTTTGTGCACCAAATGGAAGTTCAAATACTTCCACAACCTTTGGCAACATAGGTTTACCAGGACTCATCAAATAATATGTTGAATCCTCTAGAACCACTTCCATATATGTGTTATCTTTTTCTTTTATTATTGGCGATGAAAAAGATATACTAATCATTTCAGTTTTCTGTTTGTTTTCCTCAACGTTTAAAGCAACGGCCCCAAATCCACTAAGGATTAAAATTCCTGTTATCAATATTGGTATTATTTTTTTCATATTTTTCCTATCCATTGTATTATAAATTATATAGGATAATATACTAGATAAAGTTTGTCATCAGAATTTTGTACAAAATAGTAAAATATCTTCAAACAAAAACTGTTATGTACAATACTATGGAAAAGGCGATCAAGAGACGTATTTATAAAATATTTAGATACTAGGGTATAGTCCAAACTCATTACATGTGTCATCGGTTAAGACCACCATTCCTCCCTCAATCTATCAAGATGTATTCATTTACTTCTATCTGTTCATCTTTCCGCCCCATTTAATCAATATTTCACCACAACTAGGACATATGATATTGCCACCTCCTCGGTTCGTAACAGTATCTTCATTACCCTTGCTAGAAAAAGGTAAACGCCAGCCGCACTTCTTACATTTAATGTGAATCATACTGTTTTTTTCCTTAAAAAGGTTTTTTCTATATGTTTGGTGGAATCTCATCTATGCTTATAACTGAGAATTTACACTCATCACAGACACCATCTGGGTTTTCTGTTTCTTCTCCACAAATTTTGCAAATCATGCATATTTTCCCAATCTCATAACACCGATTTTACTACTTCTTCTTGTTTTTCTCCTCAAGTTTCTCCAATAGTATATCTACTTCTTTTACTGCAGATTTATAGTCTTGATATGTTTTATTTTCATCTATTGTCGCCAATGTTTTATCTATTTCTTTTATCACAGAGTTATATTCTTTATTCATTGTTCCACCTCTATATTTTATGCATGCTAACCTGTGACACTTATGGTATATAAACCTATTCCGTTAAAACGTCAAAATGGAAAACATACTCTTTGTTTTTTGGTTTTGTGTGGGAGGATAAAAAGGGGATTGAAAACATGGATTGTTGAATTATGGTTGATAAGGACAATATCCGCATGCATTCATCGCAAGACATGTTTTTCTTTTCTCTTTCTCTTACGTTCCTTTCTTTCCTTCTTTGTTAAGGGCGCAGGTTTCTTT
>JAUWYM010000072.1 GCA_030615845.1 Thermoplasmatota archaeon
CGAAGAAGTGAGTATTTACTTACAAATGAGATGGGGGCTTGGTTTAGGCGCACAATTGCTTTTGATTTCAGGCATTATTATACTGATGGCAGGTATTCTGGAGATTATGGCGAATACAATATTTTTTCAGCCAAAAACACCTGTTGCAATGCCACATAAAAAACCAACAATGGTGCAGCAACAGCAGCCACCAGTAGTATCACAACAACCACCTACGCAGCCTATGCAGATGCCGTCACAGGATGCGCCAGGGGTTAACTTTTGTCCCGAATGTGGAGGAAAAATTGATGAGGGAGCTGAGTTTTGTGGCGGATGCGGAGCTAAACTGAATAAATAAATCTTGGATTTTATTTGTAATAACTATTGTAAAGTGTCGGGAATGCTAAGGAATTTAAAAGGAGCTTGTCTTTAGCTATTCGCTGCTGATATTGATTTAATTCGGTAAATACTAAAACACGATCATATATACTGATTTAGGGTTTTATGATCATCAATGCTGATCTCCATATTCATTCTCTTTATTCTGGCGCTACAAGTGACAAGATGAATATTAAAACTATCTCGCTTGAGGCTCCTCGTAAAGGTATTGATGTGATGGCAACAGGGGATTGTCTTCATAGTGGCTGGATAAAGGAGATAAAAGCATGCAACGTTATTGATGATGGAACATTTGAGATGAATGGAACGCGATTTATTCTGAGCACTGAAGTTGAAGGTCGTCATAGAGTTCATCATCTCTTGTATTTTCCATGTTTTTCTGCTATTGAAGATTTTAAAGAAAAAATAAAGCCATATTCAAAAAATCTTGAAACAGATGGTAGATCAAACGTGGATCTTAGTGGGGAGGAGATTGCATCATTAGCAAAAGATTTTGATGTGCTTGTTGGACCTGCGCATGCTTTTACTCCATATACTGCTATATATGCATATCATTCGTCTCTTACGGATTGCTATGGTGATCTTACTGGTTATGTTTCTTTTGTGGAGTTGGGGCTTAGTGCTGATTCAGATTATGCTGATAAAATCCAAGAACTACATCGGTTAACTTTCTTGACAAATTCAGATTGTCATAGTCCGCATCCTGTAAGACTTGCACGGGAATTCAATCGATTTGAAGTAAATGATGCTACCTTTGATGAGATTAAAAAAGCAATTCTACGAACGGGTGGTAATAAACCGGTGTTAAATGTTGGACTTCCGCCGCAGGAAGGTAAATACAACGAATCTGCCTGTATTTCTTGTTACACACATTACTCACTTGAAGAAGCTATCGGGAGACGATGGAAATGCAGTTGTGGGAAGAGGATTAAGAAGGGAGTGAGAGACAGAGTTGAAGAGAGAGCAAATTTTAGAGAACCTGAGCATCCTGATCATCGTCCTCCCTATCTCCACCTCATTCCTTTGACTGAGATCATTACAAAGGCAGTTGGGCAACATACGCCGTTCACTAAGACCGTTACACGAAGATGGGAGGAACTGGTATCTGCATTTGAAAATGAGATTACCATTCTTATTGATGCAGAGATCAATGATATAACGAGAACCACTACGCCTGCAATTGCAGAGGCAATCCAGGCGTTTCGGGAGAAAAAAATCCGCATCATTCCAGGTGGCGGCGGAAAATATGGAACGATTGAACTTCCTGAAGAAAAGGTACTTACTGTCTCACTTGGTCCACAAGATCATCAAACAAGTCTTTTAGATTACTAGATGGAGGTAGGTGTTTTTGGATTATGATGTTGCAGAAGAAACCGTCAAACAAATTCTTTTTAAAAGCGATGCTGCAGATGTTTTACAAAATGTTGTAGACTATCTTTACAAATATTTTGACAAATATAGTTGGGTTGGTATCTATTTTGTTGAAGGGAAGTATTTAGTTCTTGGTCCTTGGAATGGAGAGCAGGCAACTGAGCATACAAAGATACCTGTTGGAAAAGGAATTTGTGGTTCTGCTGCGCAGTCTGGTAAAACTGAGGTGGTTGCTGATGTTTCTAAAGACGATCGGTATCTTGCGTGTTTTGTTTCTACTCGATCTGAAATTGTTGTTCCTATAAAGAAAAATGGGGTTGTTGTGGGGGAGATAGATGTTGATTCTGATGTTTCTGATGCGTTTGACAAATCTGATGTTGTGTTTTTAGAAAAAATTACAGATATGCTTGGCAAGCATATCTGTTAGATGTTTTTTTCAGCACTCAAGATCTTCATCATCACCAGAATTGGTTCAGAAAAGGTTAGTTCATCACAATAGTTGTAATGCAGAGTCTTTGATTTAAGATTTATTGTTCTATACGGTTTGGCAGTGTCTGGAGATTTTTGATGTATATTTTTGCCCAAATAAATGCTACAGCCGATCCTGTAAGGTTTGCAGTAACCAGTCCCCACCATGCCCCTGGTAGACCCATATCTAGTGTGATGGAGAAAAGCCATGCTAATGGGGGTGTTAATATGATGGTTCGAAAGATGGTGACAATTAGGGCATTCATTCCTTTTCCTGTTCCTTGAAACATGGATGAAGAAAGCATGCCAAAGGCGATTCCAGGGAAGAATATGACTACTGTCTTTAGAAAAATTATGATATCAGTTGCGAGATATGCTGAGGTTTCTGCTAGAGTAAATAATATGGTTATCAATGGTGCGAAAGAAAAGATAAATAATGCGATAACTGCCTCAATGATAATGCCGATTTTTAAGGCATGCATGTATGAAATGTTTAGTTTTTTATAGGCATGTGCTCCATAGGCAGCTCCTGTTACCGAGACAACGGCTGTGGCGATTCCTAGAAGTGGCATAGTTGCCATTGTTGCCACTCTCCATCCCACTGTAAAGACTGCTACTCCATCCTGTGGGTTTTCTACTCCGTTGATGATGCCGACTTTAATTATTATGATATTCATTATCAGCATTGTAATTGACATAGATAGCTGCATTATTGTAGCAGGAAAACCTACCTTGAAGATGTCTTTTATAATTGATTTATTGAAGTGAAAGCCACGGAAATGAAATGAAATATATGTGTTTTTTTTCAGAAATAGCCAATAAAAAAGTAGTAGTGAGGAAATACTCATTGAGAGAATCGTTGCCCATGCAGCACCAGCAACACCAAGACCAAAGGTGTAGATGAAGAGGGGATCTAATGCTATGTTTAATCCAGCGCCAAGGACCATGGCATGCATAGCTCTTTTTGCATCCCCTTCTGATCTTAGTATTGCGTTTGCGATAAATGAAAAAAAGATAACGACTGTCCCGATTGCCATTATTCGGGCATAGAGTGTTGCCATGGCTAACGTTTTTCCAGCGCCAATTAGACTTAAAATATCATATGCAAAAATAAAAAGCAGTATTGTAAAAAGTATTGTAATTGCGAGCATGATAATCATAGTGTGAGTTGCTACGTTGTCTGCGCCTTTTTTGTCGTTGGCGCCGATTCTTCGGGATATTGCTGCTCCTCCACCGATTCCAAGGCCGTTTGCTATTGCTAATGCCATAAAAAAGAAGGGGAAGACAAAGCCGACAGCAGCAAGAGCATCAGCACCAATGCCAGAAACCCAAACCGCGTCAGTTAGATTATAGATGGTGGTGACAGACATCGCTACAATCATTGGTATTGCAAGTTTAATGATGGCTTTTTTAGGATCACCAAGTAGGGTTTGAACGCCGTTGGTTTCTTTGTTTGGTTTGAAGATGTTAGGTTGTTTTTCAGAGAGTCTTTTTTTCACGAGCCGGGAAAAGAATGTGTTCTATTTCAATATTGTGATAAGATGTCATTCCGTAGAAATGAAAATTTTCGAACAATATCATAACAGTGAACAAACAAATCCTCTCTTGGATTGTTAAAAATTGTATCAATATATCTTTACTTTCATTCAAAATAATGAAGAAGCCCCTCTTTATCTAATCTTTTTCTTACATGCGGATAAAGAGTTATTTTTTCTTCCTCAACCATAATGTTCCCAAGACCCATCTCATTCAATCTGTCAAACAATTGCTTTTTTTCATTTTTAGCAGAAACAAGTGCTATGTTAAAACTTACTCTTTTATCTCTTAAATTTTCCAGTGCTTTAATCTGGTATTCAAAACCTTTTTCTGCTCCAGTTAACATAGAAAACTCCTCTGAATTACACCCTTTAAGGCATACCCTAACATGAAGATTGCGGAATCTAGATAATTCTTTCACGTATGATTTATCAGCTCCTAATAATATCCCGTTGGTTTCAAGGATAAACAAAAACTCTGGACTTATATTATCCAACAGTACAATCAAGTGTTTTCTACCAATAGTAGGTTCACCGCCAGATACCCGAACTTTGGTATATCCTTTACTCCTTGCTATCTCATGGAGTGCATCAGCTACTTGTCTTGATGAATAGAATTTTCCTGTATTTTTTGCATTCCATACACTGTTGCTGGACCAACAAAACTTACATCGAAGATTACAGCCAACCACATCAGCAGTTGCTATCCCACCATAGAACCCTGTTGCACGAAAACGATAATATTTTTTCCAATTTTCATTAATAACAATATTCTCAATTTTTTTAGATAATTCAGCAGGATCGTACATATTCTTAATCCAAATATTTTATTAAAAAAGTATAATGTGTTTTTGGTTGAAAGTTATTGTGATTTTACACATTATCTAACTTATATGTGTTGAGGATTTTAAGAGGATATATGATAAAGTCAATATACATCTATTCTAAATGAAAACGCTTATAGATAACTATCGTGATTAAATTAATGGGTGATAGAGATTGATATGTCCTAAGTGTAAAGCTAAAGCACAGGTTACTCATACAAAATCATCTGATGTAAAGATGGAGACCACTAGATATCATTTATGTGAAAAATGTAGTTACAAATTTACTACTATTGAAAGGCTTCCTGGTGGATGGAATTATGAGTTAAGATATCAGAAGTTAATTAATTCGATGAAGAAATTAATCCAAGATTTTGAGTAATTAAATTCTTTCCATATTTGGAAAAATATAGGTGTATCACAACTCCAATATTGGAACAAGATCACTTATAAGGTACTTTGTAAGGTCAAACCTTATACCAAACACCCTACAAATGGTATTTTAAGCCATTTTAATATTTTAATGAATATATTGATAAATATTAGGGTAAATCGACATTTATTTTGATATAGCTTAGCTGTTTTTATTATAACCAGAACATTTAAATGAAACTTTTAATATATATACTACTTAAATTATACTAGGGAGATTAAATGAGAAAGATTGCTATTACAAGTTTAGTAGTTATAGTTATGCTTGCATCCCCAGTTTATGGTTTTATTAATCAAGAGAATTTAGAATTATTAAATGAGGATATCTCAATAGATTTACCTTCTTATTTTAGTTGGCGAGATATTGATGGTATTGATTTTACCACTCCGATTAGAAACCAAAGAAGGCTCCCAAGTTGTGAAACCTTTGCTATTGTTGCAGCTGTTGAAACAATGGTTCAATATAGAGTTGGATACCCATTTGGATGTGACCTTTCAGA
>JAUWYM010000041.1 GCA_030615845.1 Thermoplasmatota archaeon
GGCTCTCACTCTGATGGAGTATGTTCCTTTTTTATCCCAAATATGTGATGCCTCGCAGATATCACCTGAATCATACGATCCAAGCCACTTGCTAAAGTTTCCATCCCCCCAATCCCACATATAGAACACCTGGTTATCATCGGGATCTACGGTGTCTGTTTTGTAGGTATATTCCACTCCTGGTCTTCCAAATTTTTTTCCAAAAGGAGTACTTGGTTTTTCTGGGGGACTGTTTGATTCGTCATATACGATAAATGAATGTGCTCCTAGTGCGCCGATATAGGGATGGTTTTCAATTCTACCTGAGTTATCTTCAGCATGGATGTAATAATAAACTGTTTCACCTACGTCCTGAGAAGGGATTGTTGCAATATAATTATTATCACCTATGTGCTGCATTTGTATAAAATTCCATTCTCCTCCTTCTACTTTCCAATATATTAGAGTTGATTCTGCAATCAAGCCTTGCCCACTGTAGGAAACGATATTTGCATCTATATCAAACCCATCATCACTGGTTTGAAAACCAGACAGCGGCGTATGTTCGATATAAAGCATGTATCTGTCAGGTATTCCTTTTGCTCTGCAATGAAGTGCATCAGTAGATTGCCAAGTGCCGGTGAATCCAAGCACCTCGTATCCTGGCATAGCGTTTTCATATGCCTCGATTGCTTCGTCATCCCACTCGTTACCTTTGATTGATACTAAGACTTTATCATTGAGAATGAGTGAGTTGGTGTAGGGTTCGTTGTTCGGCGTGTATACTCGTACGATCTCATAAGGGGTACCATAGCAACTTGTTTGTGTTTCAAAATAATCTACCGCTGCTTCGATTTCATCATATTGTGCATGATCAGTAGGGACCTCTCGTATCATTATTATATCGGATGCGAGATATTTCGCCCAACAATCTATGTGTTTGATGTATTCCCCATTTACATCAGGCACCATATGATATGTATGAATGCCAAGATAGTCATTTGCAATTTGTTCTATTTCAGAATGAGATAAACCTGGGTTTTCAGTTTCTATCAGATCTGTCGATATTGCAATCCCCTGCCCATCAGTCATATAATTACCTCCAGCATTGGCAAGAGGCATCTCATAAAGTGACAATCCTTGATCATTTGCATATGCAGAAGGTATATTGTTGTCATTCGGTCGAGGTCTATTATACTCAAAATCAACGACACCTAGTTCATCATCTCCAGTAAATGCAAACCATGGGCCGTAATCTCTTGTCCAGTAACTATCTGATGGGGCTACAAGGAAACTGCAATGACTAAGATTTATCCCATGATTTGTGTATTGCGACTCTACATAGCTTTGCTCAGAGGAGTCGGCAACAATAGTGACAACTTCAACGTCTTCTGCCATTTCTGCAATAATATCATAGGATATGCCAAAGGGATATTGAATAAGTACTCCCTGCATTGGTTCAAATTCAGCAGGCTGTCTAATAGGAGCTGGTGGGGCATTTATTAGTTGAAATTCGTCCATGCTGCTAATATTGCTATTTTGAGCAACTATGCTATTTGCTGAAACAACAAGTATGAGGGATATGGTAAAAAAACAAAGTATGCCCCTCATTTTTTTCACCTATTTTTCAGCTCCAATAACTAAAAAACGAAAACAATCTGGGAAAATGTTTTTCCAAAAGATCTGAGAAAGACATAAAATATGTTTTACTCCTTGGTACTTTTACGGTGAGAGGGTCTGACCAGTCGCTTTCCGCTCTGTAGAGATCCTTTGCCCTCACTCTGACAGAATAGATTCCTTTTTCATCCCAGGTGTGATTTGTTTTGATGGTTCCACCTGATTCATACGGGCCAATCCAGTCGCTAAATGTGCCGTCACCCCAATCCCACATGTAATAGATAAGATCTTCTTCAGGATCAATTGTTTTTGCGGTATAGATATATGATCTATTGGTTATTCCCCATCTTCGTCCAGATGGTCTTGCGGGAATATCTGGCGGTGTGTCTTCTCCCTCAATGGGTATGGTGGCGATATATGGTATGGTATTTTTTCCTGTTACCACGATATCGATATCGCCTCCATAGGGTATAGGCTCTTTAAATTCGATGATAACATGGCCGTTTCCGTCTGTATATCCAGTGCCAAAAAGCTCATAATTACGAGAAACAACACAAAACGCCTCTTCTACTTCAGCAACATCTATCTCAAATGTTGTTGCACCCATATCAATTGATGGATCATGTGTTACTGTTATCGGAGTTGGTGTGTCTGTGCGAACTTGAAGTGAAGGGTCACCAAACACATGCCATGTATCAGTCATTTCGTATCCCCAGTAGCCATATTCATCGTTCATATGCATGCAACCGTTAAATGAGATACCGCCAAACGTGTATTTCTTATTATTTTCATATGAATCTACTAACAGGTCGACACATTCATCTTGTGCATCCATTGGCGGATCCCATGATTGTGAAATTGATGAAGCAAAAACAGCAATAGCTCCAGCGGGTTCTCCATTATGAATTGCTCGTAGCCATGCCTCGGCAAAACACGTATCATATGAGTCAAATTCCCCATTGTTACATGCAACAGTCCAGATAAATGGAAGCATATTGTCGTTGATAAGAGCGTTTATGTCACTGTTATTAAATCCTGAACTTCCCCATGAGAATGGACTGCCGTGCCCACAGTAGTTAACAATACTTCTTCCATCATTCAAAGCGTTTGTTACCTGAGAAGCTGTTGCGGAAGGATCATATATTTGATCAACCAAGGTATACGTATAATTTAACAGATCTTCTTGTATGTAATCTATATGTTCGTTATCGTATTCGCCGTCATCACCTGGACCCTGACCTGATGCAATACCTGTTCCCTTATGATACCAATCTGCATTCTCTTGTGGATTTTTTTCATATTTGATGCTTCTTTCAACCTGTGTTTCAACCTGCGAGATGGTTTGTGCAGAAAACCGGCCGACAAAAAGATCAGGGTAATGATCGCTTCCTGCAACATAGGAATAACTTGGATCAGAAGCACCACCTGATCTGTGTAGTGTTTGTATCTGTTGAATGTCTCCGACGAGAAGAACAAACGTTAATCCCTTATCGCTATAGAGATTGATGATGTATTCCTTTATAGCGTTTGCAGTACCTATTTCAGAAACTTTTACCATTTCAGTAGGGATACCTTTCATGTTTTTCCATTGGACAAAAGGAAGTAGGGAATTCCAAAAACTATCATATGTGATGACAAGCATGTTCCCTTGCTCCTCTACAGGAGGATAACTGTTTGTTTCAAAGTTTATAAAATGATTTTCATAAATAGTTTTAAAATCAGTATCGATTTTAGATAGCGGTTCTGTTCTTGAAATACAGTTTACAGTATCAACACCTATTGGATAAATCTCTACATTTATCTTGGTGTAGAAACGTAGTTTTTCCTCTGTCGGGTTGTATTGAAATGGGTTGATTTTAACGACTTGCCCTCTAAAATCGCGCAGTATGTACGAGTCAGTAAGTTCTGCAACTCGTCCGGGAAACCAAGTGTCTTCATTATATATCTCATCAAAGACATACGGAACATCATCTGGATTTTGCGTTCGCTTTATATTTCCTTTTGATGGAGCTATCTTCACTCCTTCGTATTCTTCAAATTGAGAGTATGTAACTTTGATGTCCATCTTTAAATTATCTGGAATAATGATGCTTCGGCAGATATTTGGAAGATCAGGTTTTCCTTTAATCATATAATTTGATTCGTCAGCCAGTTTGATCTGTTTGTATCCTGTTTACTCAATAGCTACTTCATCCATTGAGAATTCACTTAGTTGGTATTGTATTGTAATCAAATTCTCATCATCTTGTACTAATATTTCTATGTTATCTGAGGAAAAAACCGAAATACTTGGTGTTACATCAATTTCTGCAGGTTTTGAAATAGCTGCAGCATCTAAACCTGACATGAAACTTGTTCCAATAATAATAACTGCAAGAAAGCATACTATCCTTTGGAAATTTTTTTTCATATAGTCCCCCAGTTTCCCGTTAAATTGTTAACTGTTTGGAAACAGTTATATTATATATTGTATATGCCTCTATATTTACTTTTGGCTCTTTTTTACTGGTTTTTCCTTTTTAATTAAAAATCAAACAGATTCTTCTGTTTCATCATAGTTTCAATCACTGAAAATTTCTCTAAAACAGGCTCAATTCTCTCCCTTGAAAACTGATGCTTATCACAAAGTATCTTCAAAACAGCTTCATCGTCTGGCTTTGACCAGGTAAGAGAATAATCATCAGTTACCTGAGGATGTAAAAAAATATTATGTATCTCCCTAATCTCTTGGAGTGTCGGGACATCAGATCCTCCGATGAGAGCGAGTGCATTTTCAACATTTCCTGCTTTTTTTATAAGACTCAGGCTTTTTTTAGGGCCGTATCCTTTGATTCCTTCATTAAAGTCTGTGCCGATAAGTATCGCCATATCAACAAGTTGTTTTTGTAAAATATTTAGGGATGTAAGACCAGGTTTCAGACGAATGAGTTCAGGAGTTACTTTTACATATGCTTTTTTGTTTGGAAGTTTTCGTCGTCCTGATGACGTTAGATTCCTTACAAGGAGTGATGAGCCAAAAAGGAGGCAGTCAAAATCTTGTGAGCCGACTGCATAGGCATCGCCTTTTTTAACCATATGACTTGCTTGTGATTCTCCCTCTGAAGGGGCTTGAACATAAGGTATTCCAAGTGCGTCAAGGAGTTCTTTGCTTTGCTCTAGGATATCATCTGTCACCCGAGATGTCTGTTGCGCTTTTTTTCTGGCTGTTTCAATATCGCCTCTCTCAAGCGCTTCTTTCCATTCTTTCTCTGCCTGAAGACGACGTTGCTTCCGTTGTTCAATGACCTTTGCCTTTAAAGGATGAGGCTCACCGTCAAAGACATAGACTGGCTTGATTCTTGCCTCAATAAGATTTGCCGTCCGATAAAGAAGACCTGATAAATGCGACGTAATCATGCCATGGGAATCTTTTAGTGGTGTTCCATCTCTCTGTCGTATTATTGAAAGAAACTGATGAAGTACGTTATAGGCATCGATAACAATTATTCTATCTCTAAAATCAGTAAATGTGCATTGTTCCTTTTTAAATAAATCCCCTAAATCAACACCCATTTTTTCAATTTCAAAATCAACATATCGATTATATGTCTTTCTAGTTGACGATAGGTTTAAAGAAAGAAGAGACATTCTGATTTTTTATGAAGCGTGACCTTATTTCTATGTTAGACGTCAAGGATGATATTGAAGAAATCATTGATCTTGGAATCAAGTTAAAACAAAAATCAAAAAATGGGGAAGCGATAGAACTTTTGAAAGGAAAAACATTAGGAATGATTTTTGAAAAATCAAGCACGCGTACAAGGGTTTCTTTTGAAGTTGGAATGACAAAACTAGGGGGACATGCAATATTTCTCAGTACAAACGATATTCAGCTAGGACGAGGGGAGACAACCGAAGATACAGCCCTTGTGCTCTCACGATATGTCGATATTATTATGTATCGGGCAAAAAGCAACAAGGCTATGAAAGAACTTGCTAGAGGTGCAACAGTACCGGTTATCAGTGGACTTGATGACAAGGAGCATCCTTGTCAGGTGATCGCTGATCTTATGACGATAAAAGAACACAAAGGAAAACTTAAGGGATTAAACTTTGTCTATCTAGGGGATGGAGACAACAACATGGCACATTCCTATCTACTGGGCTGTAGTATGGTCGGGATGAATATTAGAATTGTTTCACCTAAAAAATACTGGCCAGAAAAGTATTATGTTGAAGAGGCAAAGAAATTAGGTGTAACTGTGGAGGTAACTGATGGAGTGGAGAACTCAACTGATAATGCAGATGTAATAGCTACAGATACCTGGGTTTCTATGGGAGATGAAGCAGAAAAAGAAAAACGAATCAAAGAATTTCAAGGATACACCATTGATGAAAAACTGATGGACAGGGGTAAGAAAGATGCGATTTTTATGCATTGTCTTCCCGCATATTATGGATATGAAGTGACAAAAGAAGTTGCACATGGAAAACAATCTGTTATTTTTGATGAAGCAGAAAACAGACTCTGGGCACAAATAGCAATTATAGTTACTCTCTGCAAATAAAATTGTCATTACTCTTTTTTCAACTCAAAATTTTATCCAATACGTTCTTTTTGTTTGCATATTTTATTTCTTGAGCGATTCTTCTCCCAGTGGATAGATCCAGTTGTATGAGTTCTGAGTATGGCGATCCAGAGATATATGGGTTGGTTCCTGCTACTATGCGGGCAGAGATTTCAAATACTTTAAACTCCAGATCTTCTGTCACTACAGTTTCTAAACAAAACGAACCAATAATGCCGCCAAAGAGTTCTAGAGATTTTTCAACGACTGCTTCTCCCATCTTAAAAACATTGGGCAGCAGTGATTCTCTCATAACAATAGGGATGTTTCCGGTGACGACAAAGGTGGGATGAATACCTAGTTCCTCAAGTTCGGCAATTGATCCAAGCCGTTGAACTTCATCAATGGTTGTCTCATCCCGTCTATCCATAGAGAGAAGCTGCAGGCTTCCTTTACTTAACTTATAGGCATTCTCTTGAATAGGTGAATAGAAATAATGCAGGTAATAACGAGTCCCCATCACAAACTCTTGAATAAAATACGGTTTGTCTTTCTCAACTCTTTTTAAAAACTCTTCATAGGTTTTGGCAATGAAAAACCCTTTACCCCCTTTAGCACCGTGATATTTCACAATGACCGGGCTGTTGATATCTTTTGGATCTTTTATTTGCTTTGGCATGGTGAGACCTGCGCTTTTCAGCCATTGTTTTTCTTTCTTACGGTCAGATTCC